>VFZS01000075.1 GCA_016871095.1 Acidobacteriota bacterium | reverse complement strand
CGCGCGCGGCTGGACGCCATTCTGGCCCGTCGGCGGCCGCCGGGCGCGAGCGGATAGTCAGCTTCCCGCGAACGGCCAAACGCGCTCGACCGTCCGGCCCAGGACCCAGCTCTTGTCGTCCTCGCTCAGGAACTTCATCTCGTCCCGCACCACCGCCAGCGCCTTGGCGTACCCGCAGTGCTTTTCCACCATCGGCCAGTCCGTTCCCCACATCAGACGGCGCGGTCCGAACACATCGTACAGCCGTTTCACCTGTTCCTGCGAGTCCCGGTAGGGATACTCCTGCCTGGACAGCGACCAGGTGTGTGAGATCTTGACGAACACCTTGGGATAGCGGCTTAGAGCCAGGAGCTTCTTCAGTTCTTCCGTCTGGTCGAGAGGACAGTCCGCCATGTGGTCGATCACCACGGTCAGATCCGGGAACTTCTCCACCAGCCGGCCGGTGTCCGGCATGCGGCCGATGGGCGCCAGCACCGTCATCGGCACTTTCAGCTCCTGGCAGCGCCGCCACAAGGGAGGCATCAGCGGCCCGCGTATCCAGTCGCCCCGGGCGTCGCCCGCCGGGCTGATCCGCACGCCGCGAAAACCCTGCTCGCGCACCAGCCTGACCAGGTGATCGGGGGCCGCCGGATCCTCGGGGTTCACCCGCGCCACACCCTGGAAGTACTGCGGATACTGCTTCAGCGCGTCGGCCACGTAGGAGTTGTCCCAGCGGTAGTAGATCACCTGGATGAGCACCGTCTTCGCCACGCCGTGCGCCTTCATCAGGTCCAGCAGCATCTCGGGCGTGGCGTCGGTCTGGGGTGGGTTGGCTGTCTCCTTGGCCCAGGGATACTTCGGATCGTTCTTCCAGATGTGCACGTGCGGATCGACGATCCTCCACGCCTTCCCCGCGCCGAGGGCAGCGCTCATTCCGGCGGCCCCGGCGACGAACCCCCTGCGCGTTGGCTGGCTGTACATCATTGCCTCCCTTCTTTCAGCGGTAGACCGGCTCGAGCTTCTGCCGGATGTAAGCGCGGCAGCGCGTGAAGCTGTGCCGCGGGCTGATGGGGGTGTAGTGATGGTCGATGCAGATCCAACCCCGGTAGCGGTTCCTCCTGAGCACGCGGTGGAGGGCGGGGAAGTCGAGCACCCCGTCGCCCAGGTCCTGGTTCGAGAGCATGAAGGTGGCGTTGTGCGTGCCGGCCGTTTCCACTTTGCCGTTCGGCAGCCGGAGGTCCTGCGCGGCATACACGTACTTCACGTCCACGTAGTCCATGAAGACCAGCCGGTGGCCGTGCTTCTCGAACAGCCCCACTACATCGCAGCCGCCCAGGTACAGGTGAATCGTGTCCGGGGCCCAGTGGAAACGCTTGGGATCCGTCAGCGCGAGCAGCAGCTCGACTTCGTCCTGGCTCTCCACAAGCTGCCCTTGGGAGTGGTTGTGCAGCCCGGGGCGAACTCCGTACTCGGCGCACACTTCCCCCAGGCGGTTGTAGAACTCGCACGCTCTTCGGAGGTGCTCCCGCACCAGCACCTTGTTGACGCGCCGCGGCGAAAACACCGCCAGCTCAGTGGCGCCGAAGCGCTTGAGCAACTCGCAAGCCTTGCGGGCCGACTCGATGATGCGCGGCTGCTCGGCCGGCTCGTCAGCCTGCCCGCCGAAGGAGAGGGTGGCGATCTGCAAGCCCCGCTTGGACAGCTCCTTCTCCAGCACCGGGACCGGCATGCCGTACTTGTCGAGCGAGTCGGGCCAGCCGGTCAAGCGGAATCCGTCAAAGCCGGTGTCCTTGATGACGTCCAGCATCTCGGTGAACGGTGCGGGCTCGGTGTCACGCCAGATCGTGGACGTCCACAAGAACATGCTCACCGCCCACCGCAGGTTGCGGTCACCGCCGGCTTGCGCCGACAGCCGCTCGCGCGCGCCGCCCAGCGCCGCCGCGCAGGCCGCCAGCCATTCCCGTCTGCGCATCGCGCACCTCCTGACAGGCTGGCCGCTCACGACCGGGCGCTTCATGCCATCACAGTGCCGATCTCGCCGAACATCTCGGCGGAGCCCTCCGGAGTGGGGCCGGCGACGGCTAGTGCCCGTTCCGGTGCGACCGTGAGGGCATGATAGCAGAGCCGGTACGAGGTTGGTAACTGAGTGACCGCTCTCGAGTGACGTGGGTGCTTTCAAAACGGGCCGCCCAGCGCCATCACCGGGCTGGCCCGTGTTGGGGCAGTAAACGCCTGGAGTGGACTACGGTGTCTTCACCGGCAAGAGCGGGCACTGGAAGTAGACGGGGGGTCGGCCCGGGAACGATCCGGGCGTGATCCCCAGAACTGCCGCGCCACCCTCTCCACGTCCACCCGGGCCTGCTCGCTGCTGACTCCCGGTTTCAGCCGGCCCAGGAAATAAAGGTGGCTGACTGGAGCATCAGCCCTGGCCACCGCCTGGAGAGGCGTTCACATCTTCGTCGGCGGCTCCCGCCGAAGATCTGCGGATGTGGTCATATGGCGCACTCCTTGTCTTAGGAAACTGCGACTCGCTGCCTAGCTTTGTTCCCCCGGGCCCTCCCGACGGGTAGTAACTTCCTGCGTTCGCGATCGCTGGGAATCCTGGCCACGTGCGGCCAGGCCCGGCCTCAGCGAAGCTCAGGGACTTGAGATCCTCGTGCCACGGCGACTGATGTCTCTGCGAAAGGCCGGGTCGGGAAAGCCTACGGGCGTTTCATCCCTCTGACAGGCTGTCGAAAATCCCACTGGGGCCATTCTCCACATGCCACTCCCAATGCCCGGGAGCGGCTCGCCGCGCCCAGTCCGCGAGCACGGCCTTGATCCCGCCTGACCCCAAAGCCATCATCTATCCCTTGGCCCGTACCGCGAAGGCGACCGGCTGGACAATGAACCGCTCCACCAGATCGTAGACAGCGTGATGCTGGCCGCGGCGGTCTTCGCCCCCGTCCACCGAAGAGGTCGTTGCCACGACCAGATCGACCGCCGGGATCACGAAAATGTACTGCCCGCCGGATCCCCAGGCGAAGTACACGGGCAGATCCGCCATAGCACCGATCCACCATCCATAGCCGTAAAGATGTTCGCTTATGGAGGACTGCCCCCGCGGAACGAAAGAGGCATCGACCCATGACGCGGGAATAACCTGCCTTCCATCCACTACACCGCGGCTGGCATACAGTTCGCCGAAACGAACCATCTGCCTGGGCGTCATGAGCATTTCATTGCCGCCAAAGTAGATTCCCTGCGGATCGCGCCTCCAGCGGGCCAGCGCGATGCCCAGCGGCTTGCCCAGAGCCTCCTGCGCGAAGGCCCACGTGTCCTTTCCACTGACTTTCGCCAAGATGGCTGATAGCAGATGGCTGTTCCCGGTGCTGTATTCCATCTGCTTTCCCGGCGGACTCACGATCGGGCGCTCGAGGACGTACTGCACCCAGTTCCGGCTCTGCACCCAAGCGCCGTAGTTGCGCCCGCTGGTGGATTGCAGCCCGGAGCGCATCGTCAGAAGATCTTCGATCGTGATCTTCTGCTTCCGGGGATCCGCGCCGGCGCGCGTCAACTCCGGAAAGTACGGCGGGATGGAAGCATCTACGCCCGGCAGAAGCCCGCGCGCGATTGCGATTCCCGCAAGGGCCGAGATCACGCTCTTGGCGACGGACTTGATGTTCGCCCCGCTGGTTGCCCGCGCGCCGTTGAAATAGCGCTCCAGGAGCAACTCTCCGCCGCAACTCACCAGGAGGCTGCGAATCCGTGGCAGCCTACTCGCGGCCTGAACGGCTTCATCGAAGGTGATCGACTTCGCGCCTCCCGTCTGCGGCCATGCGTCTGTGGCCAGAGCCCCGAGGGCAAGAGGCAGCGAGGCAAAGGGCAAAAGACGGCAGCGCATCGGTGATCATTGTAACGTGGCGCGCTGATACAGCGAGGGATTCAGCCCAACGCCGTACGACCAGCGTCGTGCAATGCTCCTTCGACGGCGGTCGACTTCACCTCCCCGATCGGCTGGCCAAACCCGGACCGGGGAAGCCTGCCGGCGTTATGGTCCCCAACCTGGGGCCACCGGAAGTCCTCCGCCAGCAGGCCAATGCCCATCCCGCCCGCACCGAGCTTGTCGCCGATTCGGAGGTGGGCGACCGTGCGGCCTGGAATTCCGCCAAACCCACTCTCCAGAGACGTCATCGGTCCCTCCTGCCTTCGGCCTTCTCCCTCGTTCAGGCAGGAGACCACCGCGTACGGTCGACCAACCCATCGGGCGGCACGGCATTGCCGTCAGCCCTTCGGCGCCACCGCGTCGTTGTCGCGCCGCATGTGCTCGAGCAGCAGCTTCTCGAGCTCTTCAACCCGCGGCCGCTGCCCGGCGGCGCGGTCGGCCCTTTCGTAAGGATCGTCGCCGAGGTGGAACAATTCCACGCGGCGCTTCTCCTTGCCGGAAGCCTCATGGATGAGCAGCTTCCAGACTCCGGAACGCAGAGCGTGGGACCGCCCGCCCGGCCCCTTCCAGTACAGCACGCGGGGCGCCGGCTGAGGCGTTGCCGCGGACAGGAGAGGCCAGACGTCCTGTCCATCCCACTTGAGGTCCCGCTCCGGCCGGCATCCCGCAAGACCGGCGAGCGTGGGCATCCAGTCGATGACGTGAACTGGCGCCAGCGCCTTCCCCGGGCGGAGGCGACCCGGCCAGTTCGCCAGCGCCGTCACACGGATGCCGCCCTCATAGAGCTGCCCTTTGCGGCCCCGCAAGGGCTGGTTCATTCCCAGCATCGCGCCCGCGGGATACTCGCCCGGGTAGAGCTTCAGGTCGCTACCCGCCTCGACGCCCATGCCGCCGTTATCCGAGAAGAATACCACCAGCGTGTTGTCGCGCTGCCCCGACTTGTCGAGCGCCGTGAGGATCCGGCCGATGGCGTCGTCCATGTGCTGAACGCACGCGGCGTACTGGCGCAGGTTCTCCTGGATATCCTGATTGGCGGCCAGCCATTCCTGGGGCTCATCGACGGGATGGTGAACCGCGGTGAAGGGCACATAGAGGAAGAACGGCGCCTGGCGCTTCGCCTGGAGGAACCCCACGGCCTCGCGGGCAATCAGGTCGGTGACGTGGCCTTGCTCCTCGATGAGCTCGTCGTTGCGGTGCCACGTGCGCGTGTAGGGACCGCGCTTGTAGCGGTGATCCCAGGGACCGGTGCCGCCCGCCAGCGAGCCGTACGAGCGGTCGAACCCGAACCTGCGCGGACCCCACTCGGGCAGGGATCCCAGGTGCCACTTCCCGGTGATGGCTGTCTCGTAGCCCCGGCTCTTCAGCGCGGAGGCCAGGGTGATCGTCCCGAAGGGGAGCACCTGTTCGTTGTGCGGGCTGGTGTTGCCGAAGCGGCTCCAGTAGCGGCCTGTGAGAAGGGCCGCGCGCGTGGGTGTGCACAGTGGCGCCACGTAGTGCTGGTGCATCTCGACGCCGGTGCGGGCCAGGCGGTCAAGGTGGGGGGTGCGGTAGCGGGAGCCGTGAAACCCTGCGTCCGCCCACCCCAGATCGTCCGCCACGATGACGACGAAGTTCGGGGATCGCCGAGCAGGCGCGGCGCGCAGCCCGGCGGCGGGCGCCAGCGCCAGCGCGCGGCGCAGCAGTGTCCTTCGATTGACGGTGGTGCTCATCGCGGCAAGTATACACCGAACCGCCGGTCGGGGCCGGCCGGCGGACGGGCGTTCAAGGGGCCAGCCGGGCTTTGGCCTGGCGGAGCCATTCTTCGTGAATCAGCGAGGCCTTCCGCTGCTCCCACTCCTGGGCGGTGAAGACCGACAGGTCCGCGCGGGTGAGCGCGGGCACGCCGGTGTCGAGCGCCCGCGTGCCGCCTTCGCGGTGTTCGCTGGAGTAGAGCGGGTCCATTTCCACACCGTTCTGTTTGGCCCACTGCGAGATATGCGTCTCCGGCATCGTCGGAATGCTCTGCTCGGTCCAATTGGGGAAGTCCAGCCGCCGCTCCAGCCACAGCGCGACGGGCCTGGTGACGAAGAAAGGCCGGTGACCAACACCAGGGACGAAGCCGGTATCGAAAACGCCCGCCGAGCTTCCGCGCAGCTCGGCGACGCGCCGCTGAAGATCCTGAAAGAACGCTTCCGCATTGGGGGGAATGCGGACGGTGGAGTCTTCCAGGCCGTTGAAGACCAGCGTGGCGCCGCGCGCGGCGTGCAAGGCGTACAGAGCGGCGGGACGGTCGCCCAAGAACATCAGCGACTGGTAGGGGATGCCCTGGCACATGGGCTTGGACTTGTCCCAGTATTCGCCGGGGCCGTCCAGGTTGCCGCCGCCGGCCAGGACGCAGGCTTTGAGGCGGGTATCGACGGCGCAGGCCAGGCTGAGCACGAAGGAACCCATCGAGTAGCCCGCGGCGGCTATGCGTGTAGCATCCACCTCGGGGCGCTGGGAGAGGAAGGAGACGGCCTGCATCACGTCGGTGATCATGAGACCGGCCAGGCGGCGGGCCAGCTCGGGCGGGTCTTCGACCTTATCGTGGGCGCGCGTGCCGGACTGGCGGTCGATATTGCGCTCGCCCTCGCCGGCCGGGTCGTACGTGAGGACAGCAGCGCCGGCGCGCGCGTACAGGATGCCGGAGTAGAAAGCGTACCAACTGTACTTATCGCCGCCGTGGCCGTTGACCACGATGAAGGCGGGCGCCTTGCCGGATCCCGACTTAGGCAAATAGAGAATGGCCGGCACGCGCAGGCCGAACTGGGTGCCGTAGCTGACCCGCTCGGCGACGACGCCCGGGGCAGGCTCAAAGCGGCCATGGGTGCGAGGCGCGAGGCGCGGCAAGGGGTCGGGCACAAACAGCGTGGCCTTGATCTGGCGACGCCAGGCGTGTTCGTCCACGGCGGCGGTCAACAGCGGCGCGGCGGCGAGCGCGGCCAAGGTCACGCAGAGTGAAATGCGCATCAGAAGAGCACCTTCAGAGCAAATTGAATCACCCGCGCGCTGCCAGCGCTGGTGATGCGGCCCATGTTGACGCCGGAACCCACGCTGTTGTTCGGGTTGCTCAGGTTCACCGAATTGAACACGTTGAAGAACTCGGAGCGAAATTGCAGGCGGAGACCCTCGCGTCCGGGCAGCGAGAACTGCTTGAAGATGGCGGTGTTGGCGGAGGCGGAGGCAGGGCCGGGCAGGGCGTTGCGGCCCACGTTGCCGTAAGTTCCGGTGGCGGGCGCGGCGAACGCAGTGCGATCGAACCAGGCCAGGATCTTCTCCGCGCGGGAGCGGTCGGAAGAGAGCCGGTGCTCGCCCACTACGTTCGGCCTCTGGTTGGAAGTGCCACTCAGTGCGACGTCGCGCCCAACCACGAGGTTGACGGGCGTGCCCGAGCGGAGGTTCACCAAGCCGTTGACCTGCCAGCCGCCCAGGAGGTGGCGGACCAGCGCGCCTTGCCAGGGGGGCGCAGGGACTTCCCAGATCCAGGAAAAGGACGCGATGTGCTTGGCATGGAAATCCGAGAGGCCAAACTGGGTGCGCAAATCGAAAACGTTGGGGACGCCGGCGCCCAGCGAGATGCCTGAACCCATGTCGATGGAGCGCGAGAAGGTGTAGGCGCCCTGGAGGGAAAAGCCGCGGCTGAAGCGCTTGTTAAGCTCGGCCTGAAGGGCGTTGTAGCGGGAGTTGGCCAGCGAGGAAATGGTGTCGAGCTGGCCGAAGGGCTGATAAGGTCGCCGCTGGTTGATGTTGCCGGCGGTAGCCCCGGGGCCGTAGATTCCCGGGTTGGTGGTCCAGCCGAGCAGCAACCTACGGCCCAGCTTGCCCACGTAGCCCACCTGGAGCGCCAGGTCGGCCGTGAGCTGGCGCTGGAGGCTGAGGTTGAAGTGCTGCACGTAGGGATTGCGCAGGGTGGAGTCCGGGTAGAAGAGTTGTTGAATGCCGACGAAGGGCGGGTCCACCAGATTCACATACAGGGGGATGGCGGGCTGGCCGCGCAGCGGATCGGAGAGCGCAAAGGGCGTTGGGATGGTGAAGGTGTAGCTGAAGGGCTGGCTGGTGTTCTGGACGATATCGGCGTTGACCGTCTCATAGAAAATCCCGTAGGCGCCACGCAGGGAAGTGCGGCCATTCCCAAACAGGTCCCAGGCGAAGCCGAAGCGGGGAGCGAGGTTGTTCTTGTCGGTGGCGACCAGCCCGCGCGGCACGCCGGGATCGTTCGGGAAGACCATTCCCACCGGCGCGGTCTTGATCCGCTGCGACTGCTGCCCGATGCGGATGCTGCCCCAGAGGTCTTGCGGGTGAACCCAGGGCAGGGACAACTCATAGCGGAGGCCGAGGTTGAGGGTCAGGCGGGGATGGATGCGCCAGTCGTCCTGAAGGTAGTAGAAGGTGTTCGTGCCCAGGCCGGCCTGTTCGAGCAGCGGGCTGGCGACGGTCATCTGAGCCGGTTTGCCCAGCATGAAGTCAGCCACGGCGTTGCTGGTGATGGCGCCATCGAAGGTGAACGCGCCCATGGTGCGGAAGGAGCCGCGATTGAGGTAACGCAGCTTGAGCAGCTCGAAACCGCCCTTGAGGGTATGTGGGCCTTTGGTCCAGTGGAGGCTGTCGCTGAATTGCAGCGATTCGTTGACCTGGATGGCGTCGCCGCCGGAGGCGCTGCCCAGCTCTGCCCGGCCGCTGACCGTGATGGCAGGCGGCTGGCTCGGGCCAAACCGGGGGAAGTTGCCGCCCAGGTCGGAAAGGTGGAGGCGGTTGTGGCTGAGAGTGTACGAGTAGATCCGGTTAAAGCTGAGGCGGGCCTGGTTCAGCAGGGAGGGCCTGAGGCTGACGGTGTCACCGAGGGTGATGTTCTGGGTCTTCGCCCGGCGGGTCACGGGCATCCAGGTGGGGATGTTGCCGTTGTAATCGCCCTCGCGAGCGAGGTTGTAGTTGTAGCGGGCGTCGATAGTGTGCCGGCTGAGGTTGTAATCGACCCGGATCAGGAAGGTGTCGTCGTCCTGGGGGCGCGGGGAAGTAGTGACGAGCTGACCGTCGGGCCGGTTCGGCAGGGGGAGCAGATCGCGGCTGAGGATGCTGCGAACGACGGCGTCGAAGCGGTCCGTGGGGATGCGATTGCCGGGGAAGGGCTGGCCGGTGAGCGGATCGCGCACCGCGGTGCGGCTGCTGGAGAAATCTCCGGCGCGCTCGGAGGCTGTGGGCGGGAAGGCCGCCGTGGAGAGGGAAGCCGGCCGGACCTTGAGACCTTCGTAGGAGCCGAAGATGAAGAGGCGGTCCTTGCGCAGGGGACCTCCAGCGGCGGCCCCGTACTGATTCTGTATGAGCTTGGGCTTCACGGACGGCGCAAAGAAGTTCCGGGCGTTCAGCTTGTGATTTCGCAGGAACTCCCAGACGCTTCCATGGATCTCGTTGGTGCCCGAACGGGTCACCACGTTGAAGATCGCCCCCGCATTGCGCCCGTACTCCGCGCTGAAGCCGTTAGTGAGCACCTTGACCTCCTGGAGGGCGTCTGGCGGAGGGTAGTTGAGGCCGGTGTTGCGGAAGAGGGCGTTGAAGTGCGCGCCGTCGAACAGGAACAGGTTCTGATTGCCGCGGGAGCCGGACATCGAGACGGTGGGGCCGCTGCGGTCTCCGGTAAACATCTGGGGCGCGCTGACCTGGGAGGCCCCGGGCAACAGCGTGGCCAGGCCGATCACGTTGCGCCCGTTGATGGGCAATTCGAGCACGCGGCGCGAGTCGATCAGCGCTCCCATCACCGCAGAGCGCGTGTCCACCAAGGGGGCTTCCGTGCTCACGGTAACCGACTCGGCGACGTTTCCGACCTGGAGGGTGACGTCCACGCGGACGTTTTCATTCGAGGTCAGGGTGATGGCGTGTTGGACGTAGGTCTTGAACCCCTGCGCCTGGACGGTGAGGGTGTGAGTTCCCACCGGGAGCAACGGAAGGATGTAGGCGCCGCTCAGGTCACTCTTCACCGTGCGGGTGGTGCCCCGCTCGTCCAGTCTGGCGGTGACCTGAGCGCCGGGAAGAACGGCGCTGCTGGGATCGGTCACTACGCCGTGAAGCGTGCCGGTGCCCTGAGCCGAGACCAAGCTCGGGAGGGCAAGCCAAAGCGCAGTTGTCAGAAGCAGCATAGTCATTCTCTGGTTCATGTTGAGCCTCCTGGCTATGATGTTGGAACTTCTACTCCAAAGCGGATTTCCTGCCGGGCGGCGAATTTCACAGCGAGCGGAACGCTGAGGGCGCCCACGGCGTATTGCAGGTCCTTTTCCGGCCCCTCGCTGTAAGGGCTGTATGGATAGACGGGCCAGACGAGCTGAGCGGCCGGATCCACGGTCAACGTCCATCCGTTGTGGCGGATCGAACCTCCCAGACGGTCCAGGGTCAGTGGCTGCGGTCCGATGACCACGCGCTGGCCGGCGCCGGTCTCCAGGGCCTGGCCGGCTTTCAAACACAACTGGAGGGTGAGTCGCGCTTCGTCGGGCGTGCCCTTGCGGCGGATCAGGAAGCGAAACGCCAGGCGCTTCTCGGTGGGCGGCTCGACTGCCAGCTCGGCAACAAACATGTTGTAGGCGAGCGAGAGGCGGTCCCGCGCCGCCGTCATCTCCAGCCGGCTGTCCAGTGGCAGGTGAAACAGCCCGGCGGGGATCTTCTCCCAGAAGGTGGCCAGCTCGGGCTGGCGCTTCGAGTTGGCGCCGCTAATGATCAGCCCCGCGCGCTCGTGGAAGACTTCGAGATGCCCTTGCCGGTCCAGGTAGTAGCGGCTGGTGACGGCCTGCGTGCTGATAAGTCCGGAAAGGCACACCACCCAAGGGCCGGTCTTGCGAATGCCCGCGGGCACGCTCATTCGGTGCGCATACCGGGCCTGGTCCTGAGGGATCGAGGCGGTGGGGCCGTCGTGGTAGTAGAGCGCGTTTTGGGCCAGCCGCCCGAGGTGCTCCATCGAAGGCAGGCGGCCGCGGCAGGAGTTGGTCAACAACTCGGCGTAGCGGCGCCCGTCCGGGAAGTGGGAGAAACCGAAGTGCGCCCATGGGCTGACGTAGGCATGGCGGCGCCGGTCGTCGATGCCCATCACGGGCTGACCATCCGGCCAGGTGAAGAACTTGTGGAAGTCGGTGGACCGTCGCAGGGCCTCGAGCGCGGCGGGATCGCGGCTGTGTTCGAAGTAGAGCGCCACGCCGGCCGCGGTCAGGTAGTCGTAGGCGGTGGTGGGTCCGGCTGGCGAGTGCTCACCCCAGTAGCCGTCCGGGGACTGCTCCTGGGCGGCGTAGCGATGCATGACGCGGGCGCCGAGCCGCGTCCACTCCGGACGGTTGAAGACCGCGCCGGCGAGGTGCGCGGTGGAGGCCCGCAGCGCGGTGTGATTGACCGACACGCCGAACGGCGAGGTGTAGGCCGGCCGGTCCTGCCGTTCCTCGACGTCGGCGGCCATCTCGGCAATCAGGGTTTCGAGGGCCCGGCGCCAGCGCGCGCGGCGCTCCGTCCCCAGCTTGGCCTCCAACAGGCGCCAAGCCTCCAGCCACATGTAGGTATCGCGGTGATGATCACCGCGCTGGACGTAGATGCCGCGCTCGTGCTCGGTGGCCAACAGATCACCCAGCTTGAGGGCCAGCGCCAGCATGCGGCCGTCCCCGGAGCGGGGGTTCGAGGCGTGCGGCTTGACATGCAGTACCGTGGCCACCAGCAGCGCGCCGGGGTAGTAGTGGCTGCGGGGACGCGCTTCAGGCTCGGCGGGAAGCTGTGCGGCCTCCAGGCCGGCCAGGCCCGCCTCCATCAGGCGGAAGTAGAGGCCGGGCAGCTCGGCGCCCGCCACGGGCGGCATGCAAGATAGCAGCAGTGTGATCCAAGCCAGGGCCTTGATGTGGCTACCTGTGGTTTGCATTCTTCCCCAGGGGCTCGACCTCGGCCGGCCCGCGCACGTCCAAACTGAGCACTTCAGCGGCGGTGCGGTGATCCCAAACATTATGTTTCGCCTTTATGACGGTTTCGGTTTCGTTGACCAGGCCGGCCGGCAGGTTGCCCTTCACTACGTTCGACCCGGCGCTGGGCGTGGGGTCACCGCAGATGACGATCCTGCCACCGCCGAGATCGACTTGCGCGGCGCCCTGCACGAGGACACCGCCCCGCGTGGCCCCCTGCACGTCGTTGCCTTCCAGCCGCGCGCGCGCATTCTCATATATGTATATCCCGTACCCGCTGCCGGCCCGCGGGCGGAAGCGGTTGTTGCGGAGGATGGCCAGCACGCTGCCGTAAAGGCGGATCCCGTAGCTGGCCTCTTCCACTACGTTATCCTCGAACTCCACCACCATCCCGTCGGCGCCGCCGTTGAACCTGGGCCCTGTGGAGCGTCCCCTGAAAGAACACTTGCGGACAGTGTAGCGACCCGACTGTCCGCCGGCCCGGACGGGCTGCGTGCAGTGGACGAACTGGCAGTTCTCAACGGTCACCGAGCCGCCGTTGTTGATCATGACGGCCTTGTCTTCGGCGTCCTGGAAATAGCAGTTTCGTATGATGGTGCGGAAGGCCTCCAAGCCTCGGCCGTTGTTGGTGACCGCATCTTCGCATACCTTGGGAAAGCGGACGTTGTCGATGAGGTTGTCGTGCCCGCTTTGCACGTGGATGCCGTCCGGAAACCGGTCCAGGGTGAAGTTCCGGATGACGTTCCTGTCGCCGTGGAGCTCGATGAAGTGGTCCTGACCTTCGGTCTGGTCGCAGGCGTCGGGCCCGGTGTACTTGAAAGTGATGTTGCGGTCTTCGCCGTCGAGAACCAGGTCGTCTCCGTAGAAGTAGATGCGGTCCTGGATCCCGATAACGGCGCCCGAGACGTTGAAGGTGATCCTCCCGCCTCCGGCGGCGGCCACCCTGGTCAGAGCGTCCCGGAGCGCCGCCTCGGTGGGTTCAAT
>VFZS01000074.1 GCA_016871095.1 Acidobacteriota bacterium | reverse complement strand
TTGCTCGCCCAGATCGGCCAGGAAGAGGATGCGGCCAAGAAGCTGGGGCTGCTGGAGCAGTTCGCCAGTCAATTCCCCAAGCATGAAGGCGCCGCCTGGGTGCTTTCGCAGATGATCCCCGCCTACAACAAGGCCGGCCAGTTCGACAAGGCTCTGCAAACCGCCGACAAGCTGCTCACCATGGACCCGGGCGATCTGGAGAGCGGTCATGCCGCCGTGCAGGCCGCGCAGGGCAAACAGGACCCCGACGCGGTGATGGCCTGGGCGGTCAGGGTCTCCGACATGGCCCGCAAGGCGGCGCAAACGGCCAAGCCCGCCGACGAAGAGGAGGCCGAGGAGTGGAAGCGCCGCACGGATTTCGCTAAGCAACTCGACGTGTACGCCGAGTACGCCATCTACGCCATGGCGCTGCAATCCACGGACGCGTCCAAGAAGGTCTCCCTGATCGAGCTGCTCGAGCAGCGCAACCCTCAGAGCCAGTACGTGCCCCAGGTCAGCGGCCAATTGTTCACCGCTTACATGCAGGCGGGCCAGGCCCCCAAGGCCATCGCCCTGGCCGAGAGGGTGCTCGAGAAGGGCCAGACCAACGAGGACATGATGCTGGCGGTGGCCGACAGCTATCGCCAGCAGCAGAAGGAACCCGAGAAGGTGCATGCGTTGTGCGAGAAGGTGCTGGAGGTGATCAGGGCCAAGCCCAAGCCGGAGGGCGTTCCTGACGCCGCCTGGGCGCAGCGCCAGAACCAGGTTTCCGGCATCGCCCGCTACATCTCCGGCGTCATGCACGCCTCGCAGAGCCGTTGGACCCAGGCCGACGAGACCCTGCGCGCCGCCCTGCCCGGCATCAAGGACAATCCGTTCATGACCGCCGAGGCGCTCTTCTACCTCGGCCTGGCCAACTTCCGGCTGGGGGAGAAGGGCGACACCAACCGCATAATTGACGCCGTGCGCTTCAACGAGCAGTGCGCCGCCATCGAGGGACCTTACCAGAGCCGCGCCCGGACCAACCTTCGCGCCATCCGTGCTCAGTACCGCATCAAATGAACATTCTGGTTCCGAACCTCGGGTCCACTTCGCTGAAGTACCAGATCCTGGAAATGCCCGTCGAGCGGGTGCTGGCCCGCGGGCGGCTGGAACGCGTCGGCGACTACCGCGCCGCCATCGCCGAGATCCGGCTGGGCGATACCGCCATCGACGCGGTGGCCTTCAAGGCCGTCCATGCGGGGCCTCGTTACCGCGGCACGTTCCTGATTGATCAGGCGGTTGAAGCGGCCATGGAGGAGTACCTGCCGGCCGCGCCGGCACACAACGCCATCTACCTGACCGGCATCCGCGCCTTCCGCGAGGCGCTGCCCGGCGTGCCCCTGGTGGCGGCTTTCGAACCCGAGTTCCACGCCACCATGCCGGAGTACGCGGTGCGCTACGGGGTGCCCGGGGAGTGGCGCGAAAACTACGGCATCCGCCGCTACGGCTTTCATGGGGCTTCGCACCAGTTCGTGGCCGGGCGGGTCCCGGAGCTGCTGGCCCGGCCGGCCGCGCCGCTGCGCCTGGTGAGTTGTCATCTCGGCGGCAGCTCCTCGATTTGCGCCATCCGCGACGGCCGCTCCATCGACACCACAATGGGGTTCTCGCCGCAGTCCGGCCTGGAGAACGCCACGCGGCACGGGGAGTTGGACGTCTTCGCGGTGCTCTACATGATGGAGCGTTGCGGCTGGGGCCTCGAGGAGGTACGCCGGCAGTTGACCCGCACCGGCGGGCTGGCGGGGCTTTCCGGTGTGGCCGGCGGCGACGTGCGCGACCTTGAGAACGCCGCCGCCGCAGGCAACACCCACGCCGCGCTGGCCCTGGAGGTCTTCGCCTGCCAGGTCAAGAAGACCATCGGCGCCTATGCGGCCGCCCTGGGCGGGCTGGACGCCGTGGCCTTCACCGGCGGCATCGGCGAGAACTCGGCCCGGCTCCGCGCCGCCTGCTGCGCGGGCCTGGAGTTCCTTGGCGTCCGCCTGGATGCGGAGCGCAACGAGCAGGTATCCGGTGATCGCCTGGTGTCCGCGGACTCGTCCACGGTCGCGGTGCTGGCCCTGGCCACCAACGAAGAACTGATCGTCGCCCGCCGCGCCTGGCGCCGCCTGGCAGGCGCCTAGCTCGGCGTCGCCAGCCACGGCCGCAGCATCTGCTCCTTGCGGCAGATCAGCGTGGCGGTGTGGTAGCCGGCCAGCTCGAAGCCGTGCCCGTGAGTGATGGCGTCGGTAGGGCAGGCTTCCACGCAGTAGCCGCAGAAGATGCAGCGGTTGTAGTCGATGTTGTAGACCTGGGCGAAGCGGTCCGCGCCGCTGATGCGCACCGCGCCGGTGTTCTCGGCCGCCTCGATGTAGATGCAGTTGGAAGGACAAGCGGCCGCGCACAGGAAGCAGGCCACGCACTTCTCCAGCCCGTTCTCGTCCCGCTCCAGCACGTGCGCGCCGCGGTAGCGCTCCTGGAACTTGGGCGGCTCATCGGGGTAGACCTCGGTCACCGTGGGCGAGAGCATCTCCGCCAGAGTGACGCTCATGCCCTTGGCCAGGGCCGCCGCGGCGCCGAGTATGTCCCGCATGCCTCTTCCCCTTCTCGCGCTTGGACTCCACCCGGGAGTCTAGTTCTTGGATCCTCAACCCGCCTGCCATTCCGGCACGTACTCGCCGGGCCGGAAGGGCGTCACTCCGGCGCGCTCGGCCACCGCCTCGAGGTCGCGCTTGGCGAAGCCGGAGGAGGCCGCCGAGATGCTGCCGTTCGCCTCGACCAGGTACAGCGCCGGCACGGTGGTGATGCCGAAGGCGTTGCTCACCGGGTAGCCCTTGCCCGCCTCGTCCAGCAAAGTGGTGAAGGTCACCCCGTACTGGCGGTTGTAGTCGCGCGTGGAGCGCGCATCATCCTGGGAAATCGCGAACAGGCGCAGCGTGCCCTCCCCGGCGCCCTGATGAATGCGCTCGAGGAAAGGGAACGCGAGCTGGCACACCGGGCAGCTCACCTTGAAGAAAGCCAGCAGGGCCGGCCCGCCTTGCAGGATGCTCTGGAGCGAGTGCGCCTCGCCGCCCAAGCCGGACAACTCGAAGTCCGGAGCGCGGTCGCCGGCCTCCAGGGTCTTGCGCGATTTCCAGAATCCCATGGCCTCAGTGTAACAGCTTGACCAGTTGTTGCGCGGCGATCAGCAGCGGATCCCACACCGGAGCGAAGGGTGGCGCGTAGGCCAGATCGAGATGCTGGAACTCCTCGACGTGCATCTGGCGGCTCAGCGCCGCGGCGATCACGTTGATCCTCAGCGCCGCCTCCTCCTCGCCGAGGACCGTCCCTCCCAGCAGCCGGCCGCTGCGGCGGTCGCCCACCAGGCCCACGCCGGTCAGGCGTCCGCCGAAGTAACGGCGCTTGTCGAGCGCCTCAATCCAAACCGCCGCTGCGTCGAAGCCCTCCTGTCGCGCCTGCGTCTCCGACAAGCCCGTGAGGGCGATACCCAGGCCGCAGCAGCCCAGGATGGACGTGCCGGCCACTCCCCGGAAACGCTCGCGCTCGCCCGCCGCGTTGGCGCCGGCCACGCGCCCCGTCTTGCTGGCGGTGGTCCCCAGGGGCCGGTACACGGGCCGGCCCGTGACCAAGTGCGGCACCTCGACGCAATCCCCGGCGGCATACACGCCGGCCAGGTTCGTTTCCATGCGGTCGCTCACGCGGATCCCGCCGCTGGGCCCCAGCTCCAGGCCGGCCTGCGCCGCCAGTTCCGTGTTGGGCTGGAATCCCGCCGCCAGGACCACCACCTCGGCCGGCACGCCGGCCACCCGCTCCGGCTCGATGCCCCGCACTTCCACCCCGGTGCGCAGCTCGATGTGGAACCGCTCCAGATGCGCCCGCACACGGCGGGTCAACTCAGCGTCGCCGCGGCTCAACACATCGGCCGCCGCCTCGAGGATGGTCACCGCACTGACGCCGCGGGTGCGCAACGCCTCGGCCGCTTCCAGGCCCAGGTAGCCCGCCCCCACCACCACCGCCCTCCGTGGACGCCGCCGCTCCAGGAACTCACCGAGCCGCGCCGCGTCGCGGGCCGAGTGCAGCGCGAAGACCTGCGGCAACCCGCCCCCCGGCAAACCCGTCCCCTTCGGCCGCGCACCCATGGCCACGACCAGGCGATCATAGGCGATCCGCTCGCCACCCGCCAGCGCCACTTCACGCCGCGCCGGCGCGATGGCCGCCACCTCCACCCCGGTTCGCACGGCGATATTGCGCTCGCGGCGGAAGTACTCCGGCGTGTGCGCCGCCAGCTCCTCCAGCGCGCCCACCCGGCCCTCCAGGTAGTAGGGCAGCCCGCAGCGGCCGAAGGAGATCCACTCGCCGCGCTCCAGCACCTGGATCTCGAGCCCGCCCCAGAGGCGCCGCGCCCGCGCCGCCGCGCTCATCCCGGCGGCTTGTCCGCCCACCACTACCAGGCGCATAGAGCCCTCCGCGCCCAGCGCCAACTGCCCACTGCCGTGGGGGTCACTCTTCCGCCTGCTCCTGGATGAAGCGCAGGATGTCGAAGCGCCGTATGGCACGGTCGGGGAAGAAGCTGTTCACCGCCTCCTGCTCGTCGTCGAAGATCTCGAACACCGTGGCCAGCTTGGTGAACACCAGCAGCTCGATGGTGCGCCGGCTCAGGTTCAGCAGCGTCAGCTTGCCCCCGGCCTTCTTGAGCGTGGTGTAGCAGATCACCAGCGCGCCCAGCCCGGTGCTGTCGATGTAATCCACGCCACGGAGATTCAGGACTACCCGGACGCTCCCCGCCGCGGACAGTTCCCGCAGCGTTTCGCGCAGCCTGGCCGATTCCTCTCCCGCGGCGATGCGGCCGGTCAGGTCCACTATGACGACGCCCTCGCGCTCCCTGCGGCCCATGGTGAGACTCATGCCCGGAGCTCCGCGGCAACCGCCGGCTCAGCGCCGCGGCGCCCCTTCCCCCTCGATCACATAGCCGACTTTTCGCACGGTGCGGATCAGCTTCTCCGGCCAGGGCTGGTCCACCTTGCTCCGCAGCAGGCGGATGTAGACGTCCACCACGTTGGTCAGGCCGTCGTAGCTGGTGCCCCAGACATGCTGAACGATCTTGGTGCGGCTCATGGGGTGCCCCCGGTGGCGCATCAGGAACTCCAGGACGCTGAACTCCTTGGGGGCCAGGTCGATGGGTTCGCCGGCGCGCGTGGCTTTTCGCCGCGTGCAGTCCAGCACCAAGTCTGCGACTTGCAGACGCTCCGCTAAGGACTGCCCCCGCCGCAGGAGCGCCCTCACCCGGGCCAGCAGTTCCGGGAAGCAGAAGGGCTTGCCCAGGTAGTCGTCGGCGCCCCGCTCCAGGCCCTGCACCCGGTCGTCCACCGCCCCCAGCGCGCTGAGGATTAACACCGGAACGTCGGTCCCCCCTAGGCGCAGCTTCTCCAGCAATTCCAGGCCGCTGCCGTCCGGCAACATGAGGTCCAGGATCAGCAGATCGTGTTCGGCGGCTTCCACCCGCTTCAGCGCCTCCGCGCCGCTGTCGGCCACCTCCACGTGGTATCCGGCCTCCTTCAGACCACGGGCCACAAGCTCAGCTATGGCTCGCTCGTCCTCGACTATCAGAATTCGCATCGGCTGGACTGGCAAAGGAAGACCGCCCTCCCGCCCGTCAGACCTCCCCACCTAGGGAAGATACCACAAGTCCCAGGGCCCGGGGCGCGCCCCCGGCGCCGGTAAAGTTCTGCCTCCCCCCCGACGATAAGCCAGGAGGATGGGATCCAGCGGCTGGGACTGGCAAGAAGCGGGCGCCTCTGCGCTCACCGGCGCTTCCCCTCTGCGCTCCCTGGAGCAGGTGCTGGCGGACCACGCTGCGTGGTTGGAGCAACGGCCGGGTGGAGTGCGCGCCAACCTCTGCGGCGCCGCCCTGAGCGAGGCCAACCTGGAGGGGGGCAATCTGCGCGGGGCCCTGCTGCGCTCAGCCATTCTGTTGGAGGCCCGCTTGTCCGGTGCGGACCTCAGCGGCGCCGACTTGCAGGATGCCGACCTGCGTCAGGCAATGTTGACGGGAGCGGATCTCACCGGGGCCAACCTGGCCGGCGCTGACCTGCGACTCAGCCTGCTGGCGGAAGCCAATCTCTCCGAGGCCGTTCTCGACCGCTGCTCACTGGGCGGGGCCAACCTGCGCGAGGCCCGCCTGCTGGATACTTCCCTTCACAGTGTGGATTTCACCAGCGCGTTCCTGAAAGGCGCGGGTCTGCACCACGCCAGGGCCTTCGGCTGCGACTTCTCCAATGCCACTCTGGAGGGCGTGATTCTCTATCACGCGCATCTCCAGACCTGCCGGCTGGTGGCCTGCAAGGCCGATGGGGCCAACTTCAGCTTCACGCGCATCCAGGGGTGCGACTTCCGCAACGCGCAGTTGTCCAGCGCGCGATTCTTCAAAGCCGACTTGAGCCGCAGTTGCTTCGCCCGCGCCCTGATGGGCGGCTGCGACCTGCGCGAGGCGCGGCTGGCGGCGACCGAGTTCTTCGACGCCTTGCTCAACGGGGCGCGCTTCGGAGATGCCGCCCTGCACACGACCGACCTGCGCGGCGCGAACCTGAGTGGAGCCCGCGAGCTGACGGCCCTGCAACTGGCCCAGGCCCGCACGAACGACTCCACGGTGCTCCCCAGCGGGCGCCGGGGGCCCTTCCTGAAGGGATCGCAGGACGAGCGCCCCTCGCTGCTGCGTTAACGCCGCTCCCAGTCGCCGGACCCGGTCACTATCGCGCCGCCGCCTTGCGCATCCAGGCCAGGCTGCGCCACGCGGGCAGGCTCCAGTCACGGCGCGCCATAGCGCGGGTCTTCAGCGCCGACAAGCCCAGCATCAGCAGGATCACCGCCGCCGCCGCCACTGCCGTGGACGCCACCGGCAGGTTCTCCTTCCAGAACCACAACCACCGCCCGTACACCAGCTCGACGTGCACCCAGTACACCAGCAGCGAAGTCACCCCGAACTGCCGCACCCAGCTCCATTTCAACTGCGCCACCGGCTGGCGCGTCCACAGGTAGGCGAAGGCCAGCACCAGCAAGATCACGCCCAGCTTGATGAAGATCTGCCAGGGGCTGTCCAGCCAGAAATCCGACTTGGCATACACCGAGAAGGGGAAATCGGCGAACTGCTTGCCGGCCAGCACCAGCCCGATTCCGATCAGCGCCGCCCATTGCACCGCGCGCTCGGTCTGCTCCGGCTTGAGCAGGCGGATGATGCTGCCGGCGCTGATCCCGAAGGCCACGAACGCCCCCCAGGGGAAGAAGCCGAAGGCCATCGGATCGGGCGCCAGGTAGCTCTTAATCACGGCGGGAACGCCGCCCCAGCTCAACTGCGAAACCAGCGGGGAAGCCGCCGCGATGGTCACCGCCGTGCCCGCGGCCAGGCGGACGCGGTCGGAGGTCGCGCACAGGCCCAGCGGAGACAGCGCCGCCACGGCCAGAGCCATGGCGTTGAGGATGTCCACCCGCAGCAGGTCCGTCCACGGGCTGTAAGGCAGCGCGAATACCCAAAGCTGGAGCCGGAATAACAGCGCGATCCCCAGCAGGAACCCGGCGCGGCGCAGCGCCGACCACACCCGCCCCCAAGGCCGCACGCCCTGCCGTTCCCGGCTATCCAGCCGGAAGGCCAGCGTCACACCCACCAGAAACAGGAAGATGGCCGGCGGCAGTCCTCCCAGAAACTGGGAGATCACGTAGGCCCCGTTCTCACGCAATTCCGGTTTCGTGAAGGAGTGGAAAACGTGGCCCTGGAGCATGTTGATGGCCGCCAGGCCGCGGGTCCAGTCCACGAAGGCCAGCCGGCCTCCGCCGGAACTGCCGACTACTGAAGTGCTGCTACTCAAGTACTTA
Organism: Acidobacteriota bacterium; assembly: GCA_016871095.1. GTDB lineage: Bacteria > Acidobacteriota > Terriglobia > Bryobacterales > Bryobacteraceae > VFZS01. The sequence goes on along the minus strand of VFZS01000074.1, from coordinate 4,998 downwards.
CCCTTCTCGCTCTACTTCTGGGGATACTCCCGCTTCACGCCCTGGGGCAGGTTCAGCCGGCTCTGCGCCTCGGGCAGATTCGGGTTCCACCTCACACCTGTGTATACGACCAGGGCATAGTCCCCGCCGGGCTGGTGGAACTTCTGCTGCACCGGGTGGCCGGCGTCGGCCGGAATCCACAACTCCACCTTCTGCACGTACTGCTGGACCTCCTGGGACTTGGGCGTCAGTTCCAGCCGGGTGGTCTGGCGGCCGGCCACGGTTTCCTCTCCAGCCGCCTTCAGCGTGTAACTGCGGGCCATATCCCGCCCCGCCGTGCCGAAACCCAGCAGCAGGAACTGGTCCACCAGCGAGCGGTGCTTGCCCAGCTCGTAGATCTGCACGGTCTGGATCTTGGGGTAGTAGACCTGACCGCGCGTCCCATCGAAGGCCAGCGACCTGGGGTTGGCGCCGCCGAACTCGACGCGCATGAGCGACTTGCGGGAGCCTTCCCGCCGGATCCACAGCTTGCCGCTTTCCTGGCTGGAATCGCTGAGCACCGCGGTAAAGCTGGTGCGCTGGAAGTCCGCCGCCAGATCCCGGAAATCCGCCGCCGCACGGTCCAGGCGCGCCAGCACCGTGTCCAGCGGCTCCGCCCCAGCGGCCACGCTGAGCAGGATCACGCTCACGGCTGCTCCAAACCCTCGCCGGGCTAGTGAGCTGCCCATCTTCACAGGCTGACCTCGGCGCCGGGGATTCCGGCCCCGGTCAGGGCTTGATGAACGCCACATAACCCTTGATCTCGCGGTCAGAGTCCACCACCGGCTCCAGGCCGAGCAACTCCAGCTTCCGGCCGTCGCGGGACTTCAGGATCTCCGCGGCCTTGCTCCAGCGCTGCTCCGGCGCCACCGCGGCCAGCAGCTCGGCCTCCAGCCAGAACGCCACCTTGCCCTGGGCGCCCGCCGGCATCGAGATGCGGCTCGCTTGCGGCACCCGCGGCTGGTCCCGAAACCAGGCCCGCGGCGCGAGAAAGATGAAGGCCAGGATCAGGCCCACCATCAGGTCATACTGCCAAGTGGCGCGTTCGTAGTCCCAGAGGATGAGGCGCATGACGGTCCGCCGGAGCCCGCCTGCCATAGCTTTCAGTGTAGCAGAGCCTCGCCCCGCCCTTCGCAACCTCCCCCCCGCGCCAACTCGACCAGGTCGCTGAACACCCCGTAAGCGGTCTGCTCCACGCCGGGCGCCACTGAAAACACCCCCACGGTTCCCATCAGGTCGGTGTGCACCAGCAGCAGATTGGTGGCGCCCCGCGGCGCCGCCAGCAGGTCCCCCTGCGGCAGCACTTCGGCGCGGACACGCAGCCGCACTCCCTCCGGCCCCCGCCGGGCCCGGCTCACCAGCTTGATGGTCTTGCCTCTGGAGGCCAGCGCCTGAACCCGTTCCGCGGTCAGCCGCCCGATGCCCCGCGTGTCCACCTGTTGCGGGGTGACCTCCGCGTCCAGCCACACGTTGGCCAGCGCCGCCGTTTTGGCGGCCGCGTCCCAGCCCTCGAGGTCGTAGCTGGCGTCCGCTTCCGTGATGCCCAACCGCCGGGCCTGGTCCACACCTTCCTCCAGACTGTGACCCTGCTCCAGCGCTTCCAGCGCCACGCTGGTGGTCGAGTTCAGCACCCCGCTGAAGCCCAGGATCTTGACCCCCGGCAGGCACCGGCGCACCAGGCTGAATACCGGCGTGCCGTCCATCACCGTGGACTCGAAGCGGAACTGCACTTCGCATTCCCGGGCCTGCCGGCGGAGCGCGGCGTAGGCGTGCGCGATAGGGCCTTTGTTGGCCGTCACCACGTGCATCCGGCGGCGGAAGGCCGCCCGGATGTGGGAGATGGCCGGTTCCCCGCTCAGCGGGTTCAGCGGCGTCAGCTCCACCATCACGTCGGCCGGAACCGCCTCCAGAAACTCCTCCACCGAGGAAGCCGCGGGGCCGAGCACGGGGTCGGGCGGCAGGCCCTCCGGGTCGATGGCGGTACCGTGACGCGCCGTGTGGATTCCCACCAGGCGAAAGCGAAAGGCCTCACCCTGCTGCTTCAGCAGCCGGGCCAGCGCCCGCCCCACGTTGCCGAATCCAATCAGCGCCACCCGCATGGCCGGCCCTGCGCCGCCCCGCTCACTCTCCCATCACCTTGATGATCACCCGCTTGGAACGCTGCCCGTCGAATTCGGCGTAGTAGACCTGCTGCCAGGGCCCCAGATCCAGCCGCCCGCCGGTCACCGGCACGATCACCTGGTGGTGCACCAGCAGGCTCTTCAAGTGCGAATCTCCGTTGGTCTCGCCAGTGCGGTGGTGCCGGTAGTCCTCCCGGAAGGGCGCCAGCTTCTCCAGCCACTCGTCGATGTCCGCCAGCAGGCCCTCTTCGGCGTCGTTCACCCACACGCCGGCGGTGATGTGCATGGCGGAGATCAAAATCATCCCCTCCTGGATCCCGCTCTTGGCCAGTGCCTGCTCGACCTGGCCGCTGATGTTGACGTACTGGCGGGGTTTGGGAGTGCGAAAGGTGAGGTATTCGGTATGGGCACGCATTTGTGCCGATCATAGCAGCCCCGCCGGCACGGGTGGCGGTCGCGGGGTCCGGCTTGACACTGCCTACGGCGGCGAGTCAGACTTTGATTTTCCGGGCGGGAAACGCCACGCCCTTCATGGGAGGGACATTGAAGCTGCGAACAACTGCCGCATGGTTGCTGGGAGCCGCCCTGGCGCTCGCCCAGCCGGAGCCGGGAACGCCTCCCAGCCCGGAGCCGGAATCCTCGCGCAGCGAGTACCGCGGACCGGCCATCCTCAGCCGCGGCCTGAGCGCTCTGATCAGCCCCGACCGCGAGCTGCTCCGGTTGCGCCCCTTCGTGTCCGCCCGCGGCGTCTATGACACGGGACTGGCCGGCATCTCGGTGAATGAGGCCGGCGAGCTGGTGCAGCAGAATGCCCTTGGGGTGGAAGCCGACTTCGGGGTAACCGGCCAGCACGCCTGGAGGCGCACCCTGCTGGGGTTGCAGTACCGCGGACGGTTGCGTCACTACTCCGGCCATACCTACTACGATGGCTTTGACAACTACCTGAGTCTCAACCTCGTGCATCGCACTTCCGCGCGCACTACCATCGTGGTTTCTCCAGGGGTGGCTTCCATGTCCCGCGGCTACTTCACACCGGGGATTAGCTCGGCGTACTACTCCCCGGAGTTGGAGGCCCTGGCCGGCGACGAGATGTTCGACAACCGGGTGACAGCGGTCATCGGCTCGGGGCGCCTGATCCATCAGCGCACCGCCCGCACGTCCATCAGCCTGGGCGGCACCGGTTTCACGGCGCGCCGCCGCTCGGCCGCGCTGGTCGGCGTGAACGGCGCCCAGGCGCAGGGAGATGTGGCCTACCGCCTCAGCCGGCATTCCACCCTGGGCGTGGACTACAGTTTTCTGCACTACGATTTCCAGCGGGCCTACGGCTCGGTGGACGGGCACGGGGTGGCCCTGAACTACTCCGCCCAACTGGGCCGGCACTGGACTCTCCGGCTGCGCGGCGGCGGATTCCGGCTGGAGGTCTCCAGGCTGCAACTGGTGGCCCTGGATCCGGTGATCGCCTCCATCATCGGGCGGCGGGTGGCCGTCTCGACCGACTACCTGATGCGCTATGTCCCCACCTTCGGCGCCGACTTGTCTTACCGCTTGCGGCGCGGGTCCGTGGCCTTCCATTACGCCCGCTCCGTCAGCCCCGGCAACGGGTTGTATCTGACCAGTGACCGTGAGACGGGCGGCGTGTCGGCCACTTACCGCGGCGCCCGCCGCGTCAGCTTCCACGCCAACGTCTCCGTCAGTCAGCAGCGGGCCATGGTGCAGGATCTCGGGCGCTACCGGAGCTACGGGACCGATGTGGGCATGAATTACCTGCTGGGGCAGGGGTTGTCCTTGTCGACCAGCGTGGGCGCACGGAAGTGGGGCGTGCGCGATTCCTTGTACGACCGCATCAGCTACCGCTTCGCGGTGGGCCTGAGCTATAGCCCGGGAGAAATCCCCTTGTCGCTGTGGTGAACCCCCGGAGCGCTTTCCCCTATCCGACTTCTTCCGTGACCGCCGCATCCAGCCGCGAGGATAGGTCCGCGCCCGCTTCGTTCCACAGCCTCCGCCGCTCCACCGGCAGCGCCCTCTGAAGCTCCCGCGCCAGCCGCAGCAGTCCCCTCAGGTTGGACCGCACCGCCCGCGCCCTGCCCGGACCTTCGCCGTGCGGCAGGAAGTCCCCCTCGTCAAAAAACTCCACACGCAGGTGATCTCCCAGCCCGTTGTCGAACTGCGGACCGAAGCAGCACAGGGTCACGCGCGCCGGGGCCAGCTTCCAGTCCCCCTGGCGGCGGAACAGCTCCCACCAGCCTTCCACCAGGTAGGCGCAGTCGGGGTTCTCGAATTCCCGCGCCAGCCCCAGGACTGCCTCCACACTGGGAGCTCCCGCGAACAACTGCTCCAGCGCGGGCGGCTCGCTGTCCTCCAGTGCGTAAACTCGCAGCGCATCTATGCCCGGCCGCAGGCGGGAAAACGGGAACCGGCGCAGCATTTGCTCGAAATGCCGGAGCATGTTCTCCTCGTGGAAACCCCGGATCCACAACGACAGGTAGACGCGCTCCGGCATCTTCGGGGGCCGCCGCCAGGCCGCCCCGCAGCTCCTCTCCCAGCGTCAATACGGTTCACTTAAGCACAGCGCGGCCTGGCCGCTCCGATCTCGCAGGATATTGGTTTGCCACGACCATCCATCCCAAGAGAGCAGAAACGCCATGCCCGAGTTTAGCGCAAAGCACGAGGACAAGATTGCCGGGACGTTGCCCGGTTTTGACCGGCTGGTTTTCCGGGGCACCCTCCGTTCGATCGCCCACGAGGAGGGGATGAAGCGCTACCTCTGGGCCAACGAGATCTTGCTGAAGGACTTCGGTCCGCATGTCGAGCGAGTGAGCCGGCGCCTGAAGGAAGCTTCTTTAGCGGAGGCGCAAGCTTT
>VFZS01000073.1 GCA_016871095.1 Acidobacteriota bacterium | reverse complement strand
TCCCAGTGGGTGGCGCGTTCGCGGTAAAGGGCGCGGTAGAGCTGGCGGGCGCGAAAGGCCGGTTCTGAGTCGCCGATAACCTTCCTGATTTCTTCGATTTCCAGCCCCACCAGGGGCACCATGGCTCCAGTCTAGCGCGGATGGCGAGGCCGGATGAAAGGTGGGAGAATAGTAGGAGGCCCCTTCCGCAGAACGACGATGGGACTTTGTGGCTACGCCCAGGGCGAGATTGAGCGCACCGTACTAGGCAACGGTGTGCGCATCATCACCGAACCCATGCCACATGTGCGTTCGGTGGCAGTCGGTTTGTGGCTCGGCACTGGCTCGCGCGGCGAGAGCCCCGAGTCCAACGGCATCTCCCACTTCATCGAGCACATGCTTTTCAAGGGGACCACGCAGCGCTCGGCCGAGCAGATCGCCCGCTCGGTGGACTCCATCGGGGGCAACCTGGACGCCTTCACCGCCAAGGAACTGGTAGGTTTTAACGCCAAGGTCCTGGATGAGCACCTCACCACCGCCTTCGATGTGCTTGCCGACCTGATCTTGCACCCGCTCTTCCGGGAAGAGGACATCGAGCGCGAGAAGGGCGTGGTCCTGGAAGAGATCAAGATGGAGTCGGACAGCCCGGAGTACCTCGTCCACGAGATCTTCTCGGCCAACTTCTGGCGGGGACACTCGCTGGGCAAGCCGATTCTGGGGACCAAGGACACGGTGCGGCGGTTCAGCCGGGACACGGCGAGGGGGCACTACCGGCGCCACTACGTGCCCTCCAATCTCACCATCACCGGCGCCGGCAACCTCACGCACCAGCGGCTGGTGGACCTGGCGCGGCAGCACTTCGCGGAGCTGCCTCCCAACGGAATCGTGTCGTGCGATGCCGCGCCCTCGACGCACGCCCGCATCTCGCTGCGGCAGAAGAAGGACCTCGAGCAGGTCCACTTGTGCCTGGGCGTACCCTCCTATCCGCTGCCGCACCGCGACCGGTTCGCCTGCTACGTGCTGAACAACATGCTGGGCGGCGGCATGAGCTCCCGGCTGTTTCAGAACATCCGGGAGCGGCGGGGGCTGGCCTACGCGGTGTTCTCGGAGCTGAGCCCTTACCGGGACACCGGCTGCCTGTCGGTCTACGCCGGCACGTCGATAGAATCGGCGCGCAAGGTGGTGAGCCTGATCCTGGACGAGTTCCGGCGGATGAAGGATCAGCCTGTTGGCGAGGAAGAGCTGCGCCGGGCCAAGGACCACATGAAGGGCTCGCTGATGCTGAGCCTGGAATCCACCTCCAGCCGCATGGCCAACCTGGCCCGCCAGGAACTGTACTTCAACCGCTTCTTCAGCCCGGACGAGCTGGTGGAAAACATCGAACAGGTCAGCGCGGCGGAGGTCCAGCGAGTGGCCCGGCAGTTCTTCGATCCCCGCCACATCGCCCTCACCGTGCTGGGGAACCTGGACGGCTTCCACTTGGGCCGCGAGGACCTGGGCTGCTGAGCCAGCCGGGGGCTGGCTCCTGTGGGGCGGGCCCCCTGGTCCGCGTCCGGCCCCCTGGCCGGACTCCTAGTTACGGAGGCCGCACGGGACTAGCCGGGCGCATCCCACGGCGCGCTCGGGTGGTAGTACACTGTGGGTTAAATCCGTGTGTAAGTTATTGCCGCTTCCGGTGTGCTTGGCGGCCTGCGGGCTGGCCCTGGGCTACGATTTCGCGGGCCTGAAGCCGCAAGGCTACGTGAGCGATTTCGCGCGCGCGGTGGATCCGGCAAGCCGCCAGCAACTGGAGCGCTATGCCAAGCAGCTTCGGGATGCCACGGGCGTCCAACTGGCCGTGGTGACGCTGCCTGGCCTGGCCGGCGAGCCCCTCGAGGAGGTGGCCAACGACCTGTTCCGCAAGTGGGGCATCGGGCACAAGGGTAAGGACAACGGCCTGCTGCTGCTGCTGGTGCCCCGGGAGCGCCGCTTCCGCATGGAAGTCGGCTACGGGCTGGAAGAGATCGTTCCGGATGGTTACGCGGGCAGTGTCTTGCGAACGATGCGCCCGGCGCTGCGCGAGAACCGCTACGGCGAGGCCCTGCTTCAAGGGGTCCATGAGGTAGGCGCGCGCATCGCCGCGGCCAAGGGAGTGAAGCTGGCGGAGGGCCCCGCCCCGCAGCGGCGGGAGCGGATGCCGGAAGCATCCCTTCCTATCCTGGCGCTGCTGGGCGGGCTGGCGGTCTTCGCCATCCTGTGCGGGGCCACCGGGTGCCGTCGCGCCCGCCGCTACTACTACGGCGGGAGCTGGCTGCCCGCCGCGCTGCTGGGCGGGCTGGCGGGCCGCGCCTGGGGCAGCTCGCACAGCGGCGGGGGCTTCGGCGGGTACGACTCGGCGGACGGGTTCGGGGGCTTCGGCGGCGGCGACTCCGGCGGCGGCGGCGCCTCCAGCAGTTGGTGAGGGAAATATGGAACGGCAGCTCTCGCAACTGGTTGAGCGGCTCCGTAACGCCTACCAGGACCGGCTGGTCTCGGTGATCCTGTACGGCTCGGGGGCCGGCGGCGACCATCACCGCCGCTTTTCGGACGTGAACGTGCTTTGCGTACTGCGCCAGATCACGCCGCGGGAACTGGCCGAGTCCGGCCCCATCTCGCGCTGGTGGCGCGAGCAGGGCAATCCCGCCCCGCTGCTGCTCAGCGCCGAGGAAGTGCGCAATTCGACGGACTGCTTCCCCATCGAGTTCCACGACATCCACGAGCGTCGCCGGGTGCTGTACGGCGAGGACGTGGTGGCCGCGATCGACATCGACGACTGCTTTTACCGCGCCGAGGTGGAGCACGAGCTGCGCGCCAAGCTGCTGCGGTTGCGCCAGAAGGCCGCCGGCGTGCTGGCCGATAAGGAGCTTCTGCGCGGGCTGCTGCTGGAGTCGGTGTCCACTTTCTGCGTGCTGTTTCGCCATGCTCTGCGCTTAGCGGGTCATGAGGCGCCCTTCGGCAAGCGGGAGGTGATCCGCCAGGCGCAGGAGAAGTTCGGCCTCGACCCGTCGCCCTTCGAGAGGCTGCTGGAGGTGCGGGAAGGCCAGCGCAAGCCCCGGGAGCTGGATCCCGAGCCGCTGCTGGAGGAGTACCTGAAGGGAGTCGAGCTGGTGGTGGCGGCGGTAGACCGCCTGAACAAGTGAGGTTTGCATGAACCGCATTCTGATCTTCGTGCTGGCCGCCGTGGTGGCGGCGGGCCTGGTGGTGGCGCTTAAGGGCGGCGGGGTCTACAACGAACTGGCCGCGCAGCGGGAAGCCATCAACGCGGCCTGGGCGCAGGTGGACGTGGCGCTACAGCGCCGCGCGGACCTTATCCCCAACCTGGTGGAAACGGTCAAGGGGTTCGCCGCGCAGGAGCGCAGCGTGGTCGAGGCCGTGGCCAACGCCCGCGCGGCGCTCATCGGCGCGCGCCATCCCGCCGAGAAGATCGAGGCTAACGCGCGGCTGGACACCGCCTTGGGCCGCCTGCTGGTAGTGGTGGAGAACTACCCCAACATCAGGTCCAGCGAGAACTTCCTGCGGCTCCAGGACGAGCTGGCGGGCACGGAGAACCGCATTGCGGTGGAGCGGCGCAAGTACAACGAGGCGGTGCAGAAGTTCAACACCGCCATCGCTTTGTTCCCCAACAACGTGGTGGCAGGCATGTTCAACTTCCAGCGCAACGACGCCTACTTCCGCACGCAGCCCGCCGCCCAGACCGCGCCCAAGGTCAGCTTCGGAGAGCCGCGGTGAGCGCGCTGTCCCAGCCCCGGGAGTCCAGCTTCGGCCCCAAGGAGCAGGGGCCGGCGGCGCTGGAGTTCTACAGCGACTACAAGACCGTATACCTGAGGTATTGAAGTTCGGATGCGTCTCGGACAAGTCAGATTCGACAACAAGACCACGGCCGCGATCTTCGAGGGCGGCCAGGCGTGGCCGGTGCCCGGTTACAGCACCGTGGAGCTGATCCGCAAAGCGGAGACTGAAGCGGCGCCGCTCAACGAGCTGGTCCGGGAAATGGCCAGCCACCACCCTGTGGAGGCGGCCCCGGTGATCCCCCTCAACCCGATCGAGGTGTGGGCCTGCGGATGCACCTACGATGCCGAGGCCGGATTCCATTGCCCCTGGCACCACATCGAGGGCAGCATCTACAGGCAGGTGTGCCAGGAGCCTCGGCCCGATCTGCTGTTGAAGGGGACGGCGCGGGTGTGCGTCGGCCCAGGCCAGGCCATTGGGATCCGCTTCGACTCCAACTGCACCCTGCCCGAGCCGGAACTGGCCGTGGTGCTGGGCAAGAAGGGCCGCATCGTGGGGTACACGCTGGCCAACGATGTGTGGGCTCGGGACATCGAACGGATCAACCCGCTCTACCGCCCGCAGTCACGGATCTACAGCGCCTCCTGCGCGCTGGGGCCGGTCATTGTGACGGCCGACGAGCTTAAGGACCCCTATGCCCTGAGCATCACTTGCACCATTCGCCGGGGCGGCGAGGTGCGCTTCTCCGCATCGGTCTCCACACTGCGACTGCGGCGCAAGCTGGAGGAGGTGGTCAGCTATGTGCTGCGCGCCAACCCCGTTCCGGCGGGCTCGGTGCTGCTGACCGGCACCGGCATCATGCTCGGTGACGAGCACGCCCTGGCGCCCGGAGACGTGGTGACCATCTCGAACCCCGAGATCGGCGAGTTGTCCAACCTGGCGGCCATGATCCCGTAAGGGGGGGCTGCCACGACCACTCCCTGACGGTCGTGGCTTCGCAGCACTCTGCTGTGTGCGCAAGCACATAGCGAGCCGCGAGGGTGAGCGATTGGCGGGGAACGTCTTCGCCGCCCCGCAAGCGTCTGGCGGGGTTCAGGCGTCCGGCCCGGCAGGTTCTTCCGCCGAGGCCAGCCAGTCCGTGTCGCTGGCGAAGCGCCCCAGCACTCGCAGGATGTTGGGCGCGCTGAAGCCCGCGCGGCGCAGGCGGCGATAGGCGGCCGCCAGGTGGCGCGGCTCCGCCAGGTACTCCTCGAGCGGCGTCCCGCGATACTTGCGGCGCAGGAAGCGCTCGATGAGCGCCGTCTCATCGGCGCCCTGGTAGGCGGCGCGGACGGCCTCCGCGGCCAGCCGGGGCGCCACGCGGCGCCGGCGCAGGTCGCGCAGCACCCGCTCCTGGCCGAAGCCCTGGTTCTCCAGGCGGGCGGTCGAGTAGCTCTCGGCGAAACGCCGGTCGTCCAGGCAGCCGGCCGCCTTGAGACGCGCCAGCACCGCCGGAACGTCCTCGGCATGCAGGGCGCGCTCGGCGAGCTTCCGCCGCAGTTCTCCCAGCGACTGGGCGCGGGCGGCCAGCACCCGCAGGGCGTACTGCCAGAGGGCATCAGCGGCCAGCTTGCGGGAGGTGCGTTCCGCCATTTCCAGTCCTCTCCGAGATAGTATATAAGTAGAGTAGATCCGCACTAGCACAGAAGGGAGGCAGCAAGATGGCGGAAGAGAACAAGTTCGCCTATTTCGCATTCGGTTTCGGGTTGGGGTTGGCCATCGGCGTGCTTTTTGCGCCGAAGTCCGGCGAAGAGACCCGGCAGTACATCCGCGCCAAAGCCGGCGAGGGCCGCGAGTTCGTGAAGCGGCGGGCCGAGGAGATCCGGGAATCCGCTGGGGACGCGGTCGAGCGCGGCAAGTCAGCACTCACCCGGCAGAGGGAGCAACTGGGGGCGGCTATCGAGGCGGGCCGGCAGGCCTACCGCGAAGCCGTGGCGAGCGACCCTGCGGGCGCTTCGGAAAGCTAGCCGGCGCCTGACCCCGGGTTAAGTTCAGCGCATGGACCCCGTACTCACCTATACTATCGTCGCCGGCGTGAGTGTGGCCGCCGCGGCCATCCTCCTCCAGACCCTGCTGCTGTTCGCCATGTACCGGGCCTCCAAGGCCATGCGGGAACAGATCACGCCGCTGGTGGACAAGCTGGGACCGGTGGCGGACCAGACCCAGCGCGTGCTGGAGGAGACCCGTCGGCAGGTCGGCGACGTCACTACTCGCATCGGCGAAGTCCTGGAGCTGAGCCGCCGGCAACTGGTGCGGGCCGACGAGTTCCTCGAGGACGCCACCGCCCGGGCACGAGCCCAGATGGCCCGTGCGGAGATGATCCTGGACGACACCATGGGACGCTTCCAGGAGACCGTGGCCCTCCTGAACCAGGGCATCCTGCTGCCCTTGAAGCGGATAAATGCTCTGACGGCGGGCATCCGCGCGGCCCTGGCGGTCTTGATGGGACATCGCCGCACCACCGTGGAGCGCGCCACTCACGACGAAGAGTTGTTCATCTGAGCGGACGCCCCGGGGCACGGTTGGATGATCGACATCCACAGCCACATTCTGCCGGGGCTGGATGACGGTCCGGCCACCCTGGAAGAGTGCGTGGCCATGGTCCGCGTGGCCGCCGCCGGGGGCACCACCGATATCGTGGCCAGCCCTCACGCCAACCTGGATTTTCAATTCAATTCGCCGTTGGTGGACGAGAGACTCGCCGAGCTGGTCTCCGCCTGCGGCCCTGCGCCCCGGATCTACCGCGGCTGCGACTTCCATCTCACCTACGACAACATCCAGGACGCCCTGGCCCACCCGGAGACTTACACCATCAACCGGCGCAACTACCTGCTGGTGGAGTTCTCCGATCTGCTGATCTCCCGATCCGCCGGCGACATCTTGTTGCGCATGCGGCAGGCCGGCATCATCCCGGTCATCACCCATCCGGAGCGCAACTGGCTGTTGCAGCAGCGGCTCGGGCTGCTGGAGAACTGGGTGGCCGGCGGCTGCTGCCTGCAAGTGACGGCGCAGTCTCTCCTGGGGCGGTTTGGGCGGGAGGCCCGCGATTTCGGCTGGCTCCTGCTCCGGAGGAACCTGGCGCAGTTCGTAGCCAGCGACGCCCACGATCCGGAGGACCGCACGCCCCGTCTGGACTTGGCCTACCGGGAAATCGCCGGGAAGCTGGGGGCGGCGTGGGCCGAGCGCCTCCTGGTGGACAATCCCCGGGCCGCTCTGGAGGGTCGCGTCCTGGAATGGGAGTCGGCGCCGGGGCCGCCGCCCCGCCGCAAGTGGTTCCAGTTCTGGCGCTAATCCCAAGCCGCCGCCGAGGGTGCAGGGTCCGGGCTTCCCGGACGATAAGAACCGCAGTGATGGAGAACCGTTTAGGCGCCCTGGAGCAGGTACTGGAAGGTTTCGCCACGAATCCCGTCGCGGCGGGCAGGGCCTTGATCCAACTGCTGGCCCGCGGCGGAAACGAGATGGCGGAGCAGGCCCTCGCCGTGCTCCGCCACGGAGCACCCACCGCCGGTAACGCACACTTGCTGAAGCTGCTGATCGAGAACGACTGGCTGCCCGAAGCGCTGGCCGATCCTGCCCGCAACGGACTGGAGGAGGCCGCCGAGTGGATGAGCCATCTCTCCCGGATTGACCCGCTGCTGGACATCCACCTGGCCCGCTGGGCGCTGAATCGCCTGCGCGGCGGCTCGGCCGAGCGGGGCGGCCCCGCTGCGCGCAGGATCCTCAATCTCCTCGAGCAAACCTCCTCCGCCCACCGCCTGGGGCCCCTGCTGGTGCAGTTGTTGCGGGTGCCCGATCCCAGGATCCGGTCCAAGGTGGCGCTGATGCTGGGACGCACCACCCAGGACGTGAGCTGGGCGCTGAGGGACCCGGATGACCGTGTGCGCGCCAACGCCGTTGAGGCAATCTGGGGGGCCAACTGCAAGGACGTGCGCGGGACGCTGTGGACACTGGCCCGGGACGCCAGCAATCGCGTCGCGGGCAACGCCCTGCTGGCTCTCTACAAGATGGGCGAACCGGCCGCGGTCGAGGAACTCGATGCCATGTCCCGGCATGACTCGGGGCGCTTTCGCGCCACGGCGGCCTGGGTGATGGGGCAGACCCGCGACGCCGCATTTCTGGAGCGCCTCCACGGCCTGGAGGCGGATCCGGAAGAGAACGTCCGCCGCAACGCCAGCCTGGCTCTGGCGCGGATGGCGCCCGCCGCCGCCCTGGGAGCCGCGGTCGTTGAGCAGCCCCAGCCGGCGTGACAGCCGCTCCCCCTTCGTGGGATCATGGCCTTAGCCGGGCTGTTCCCCGCTGGATGCCTGCTATGCGCCAAGTCGTACTGCTAGCCATTTCCGCCGCCGCCGTGGCGGCCCAGGTTCACCAGGTTCCGGCTTCGCAGGGATGGTTCCCTTCCGATCCCGCGCAACTGGGTAGACTGCTGGACCAGACCCTCGCGGTGGCCGAGAAGCGCGGCGGCACGACCCCGCCTCGGCAGAAGCTGATGGGGCTGATCGTCCCGCATGCCGGCTTGGCGTACTCCGGCGGCGTCGCGGCGTCCGCCTACCGCCGGCTGCACCAGCCCGGAAACGTGATTGTGCTGGGCTTCAGCCATCGCCGCGCGCTGAGCGGGATCACCGCTCCGGATCTGGACGCCTATCAGACGCCCGTGGGCGAGGTGAAAGTCAACCGCGCCGTGCTGAAGGAGCTGAAGTTCCCCACCGTGCCCGAGGAACAACTCTGCGACCACTCCCTGGAGAATCAGCTTCCCTTCCTGGCGCGGGTAGCGCCGCAGGCGACCGTAGTCCCGTTGTACGTGGGCAGCCTCAGCGAACCCGAACTGGCGGCCGCCGCCCGCCGGCTGGCCGTGCGGGTCAAACAGGGCGACGTGCTGGTGGCATCCTCCGACATGACTCACTATGGGGAAGCCTACGGCTACGCGCCCTTCCCCAAGGATGAGTTGCTGCCCAAGCGCCTGCTGGCGCGCACCATCGACCTGGTGGACATGATCGGCACGCTGGATCCGGGCGAATTCGAGCGTTACCTGACGAGCACCAAGGACACCACCTGCGGGTGGGGCCCCATCCGTGTGCTCATGGCCGCGCTGGCGCAAACCAAGGAGGAGGTCTACCTCAGCGCGTTGGACTACCTGGCTTCCGGGCAGCTCACCGGCGACTACTCGCAGAGCGTGGGATACGTCGCCGCTGCGTTCTACCCCGAGTCCGCTTACGGCGTTACGCCGGCGGACCAGAGGAAACTGCTGGCCAGCGCGCGCCGCACTCTGGAGGGTTTCGTTTCCGGGGGGCAGAAGGCGCTGGTGGCGGTCCCGCCGGAGCAGCGCAACGCCGACCTCGAGCAAAGCGCGGGGGTGTTCGTCACCCTGAAGAAGAACGGGCGGCTGCGCGGCTGCGTAGGGCACATCTTCCCGGCCCGGCCGTTGTGGGACGCGGTGGCGGACCGCACGCTGGCCGCGGCTTCCGAAGACCCGCGCTTCAAGCCCCTGGAAGCTAAGGACGGCCCGGTCACCCTGGAGGTCTCGATCCTCACCCCGTTGCGCCGTCTGGCCAACTGGCGGCAGTTCCGCGTCGGCCAGGGCGGGATGATTCTGCTGGACGGCAAGTCCGGCCTCATCCTGCCGCAGATCGCCCGCGAGATGGGGTGGAACCGCGACCAGTTCCTGGAGAACCTGTCGCAGAAGGCGGGACTGCCGCGCGACGCCTACCGTGACCCGCGCGCGCAACTCTACGTCTACACCGCCCAGGTATTCGGCGAGCCCGGCGGGGAAACTCCCGCCCTGCTCACCCAGTGAGCGCGGCTATTCGCTGCGCCGCCTGACTGTTACGAGCCAGGACTTGAACGCCAGGATCCCCAAAAAGGCCCACACGCCGGCGCGCCAGATGCCATCCAAAGTGAAGCCAGCCAGTGCGGCGATCACGGCGTAGGCCAGCAGAGCGGTGCGCAGCTTCATGGCGGGTTCCCGCACTTCAGGCGGTGCTGAAAAGCTCGCTGGTCAAGCTGAAGCTTAACCCACGGGGTTCGTAACTGCTTGAGCATGCGTGTGGGACATGCTTCAGCTTGTCGGTCCCGGCGGCCGCGAGCGAGTTTTTCAGCACCGATTTCAGCGTAGCACGCCGGCTCCGTGGTGGTGCTATGGTGGCTGCATGCCGGTGCTAGGTATCGACGTCGGCGGCACCAAGATCGCCGCCGGACTGGTGACGGAGCAGGCCGAGATCCTGCACTCGGAAGTTGCACCCACGCGGGCCGGCGAGGGTTACGCGGTCTCCCTCGGCCAGGTATACGCCGCCATCCGGGCCTGCCTGAGCCCAGAGGTGAGGGCCATCGGGATCTGCGCGCCCGGGCCGCTCAACCCCAAGACCGGGGTGGTGCTGAATCCCCCCAACCTGCCGGGGTGGCGGGACGTGCCGCTGGCCGGGCTGGTGTCGCGGGAATTCGGCCTGCCGTGCAGCCTCGAGAACGACGCCAACGCCGCGGGGCTGGCCGAGACGCGCTTCGGCGCCGCGCGCGGCTGTTCGAGCGTCTTCTACATCACCCTGAGCACTGGCATCGGTACGGGGATCATCCTGGACGGGCGCATCTACCACGGCAAAAACGGCCAGGCCGGCGAGGGCGGCCACGTCACCATCGACTACCAAAGCGCGGAGCGGTGCGGCTGCGGGCTGCCCGGCTGTATCGAGGCGCTGGCCTCCGGCACGGCCCTGGCGCGGCGGGGCCTTGCGCCGGAGAAGCTCGCCGCCGCGGCCCAGGCCGGCGACGCGGCGTCCCTGGAGGTCCTCGAGGAGCTGGCGCAGCGGCTGGGCGCCTGGCTGGGCGGCATGATCAGCCTGCTGGATCCCGACGTCGTCGTCATCGGAGGCGGCCTGTCGCGGATGGGCGAGCCGCTGTTCGCGCGCCTGCGGAGGATCGCGCCCCAGCGCAGCATCAACCAGTTCGCCGCCTCCACGCCCATTGTGCCCGCGCAACTGGGAGAGCGGGTGGGCATTCTGGGCGCGGCCTCGGTCGTTCTATGATCGGAAGTATGAGACACCCCCGGCGGGACTTCTTGATGCAAGCGGGCAGCCTGCTGCTGCTGCCGGCGCACCTGGCGGCGGCGCGGGACCTGGCCTGCGACGTGGCCATCATCGGCGGCGGAACCGGCGGCTGCGCCGCGGCCCTGGCGGCGCTCCGCAACGGCATGCGGGTCGTCATGACGGAGGAAACCGACTGGGTGGGCGGGCAACTCACCTCGCAGGCGGTGCCGCCGGACGAGCATCCCTGGATCGAGTCTTTCGGCTGCACCCGGCTGTACCGCGCCTACCGCAACGCGGTCCGCGATTACTACCGGCGCAACTACCCCCTCACCGAGGAGGCCCGGGCGCGCTGGAACCTCAATCCGGGCGACGGCAGCGTATCGCGTCTTACCCACGAGCCGCGCGTTTCCGTGTCCGTGCTCGAGGAGATGCTGGCGCCTCACGGGAGCGGCGGCCGTCTCACTGTCCTCCTGCGCCACAAGCCCGTCGGCGCTGACGTTGCCGGCGACCGCATCCGCGCGGTAAAGGCGCGCGACCTCGCCACCGGCCGCGAGCGCGTCATTCAGGCGGCCCAGTTCGTGGACGCCACCGAGCAAGGCGACCTGCTGCCGCTCACCCGCACGGAGTACGTCACCGGCTTCGAGTCACGCCGCGACACCGGCGAGCCGCACGCCCCCGAGCAGGCCCAGCCCGCCAACATCCAGTCTTTCACGGTGTGCTTCGTTATCGATCACCTGTCCGGCGAAGACCATACTATTGAGCGACCCGCCGAGTACGCTTTCTGGCGCGACTACGTGCCTAAGATGCAGCCCCCCTGGCCGGGGAAGTTACTAAGTTGGGCCATGTCGGATCCCATCCGGCTGACGCCGCGGGTGGTGTTTTTCGATCCCACACTCAAAGCACAGCAGAAGGGACTGAACCTGTGGCTGTACCGGCGCATCGCAAATAAGGGGAACTTCACCGCCGGCGCGTATCAGAGCGACATTTCGCTGGTCAACTGGCCGCAGAACGACTACTGGCTGGGCAACCTCCACGAGGTCAGCGAGGAGGAGGCGGCCCGGCACCTGGAGCGCGGCAAGCAGTTGAGCCTCTCGCTGCTGTACTGGATGCAGACCGAGGCGCCGCGGCCCGACGGCGGGCAGGGCTGGCCCGGGTTGCGGCTGCGCGGCGACCTGGCCGGAAGCGCCGATGGGCTGGCGAAGTATCCCTACATCCGCGAGTCGCGGCGCATCCGGGCCGAGTTCACGGTGGTCGAGCAGCACGTGGGCACCGACGCCCGGATGAAGCTGACCGGCAAGCCGCGCGAGGAGATCACCGCCGAGGAGTTTCCGGATACCTGCGGCGTGGGCAGTTACCGCATCGACCTGCACCCATCCTCCGGCGGAGACAATTACATCGACGTCAGCTCGCTGCCCTTCCAGATCCCGCTGGGGGCGCTGATTCCCCGGCGGGTCGAGAACCTGCTCGCGGGGGCCAAGAACCTGGGGGTGACGCACATCACCAACGGCTGCTACCGGCTGCACCCGGTGGAGTGGAACATCGGCGAGGCGGCGGGCATGCTGGCGGCGCAGGCCGTCCAGCTCAAGGAGCCGCCACGGCGCATCCGCAACGCCGAAAAGCTGCTGAAGGACTTCCAGGCCAGGCTCACCGCCCAGGGCTTCGAGCTGGCCTGGCCCAAGGTGACTCCGCGCTAGGCTCGGGGACAGACGGAAGCGTCCCCGAGGGCACTTGGCCTCCGGGTAGGGTATGCTGAGGTTAGGAAGGCGGCGGCGCGGTGTTCGAGCGAATCACCTTCGACCCGCAGATCATGGGCGGGAGAGCCTGCATTCGCGGCATGCGCATACCGGTGTCGGTGATCGTCGGACAGATTGCGCACGGCGCCTCGGTCGAGGAAATCCTGGAAGGGTATCCCGACCTGGAGCGGGAAGACATCCAGCAGGCTCTGGAATACGCGGCTTGGCTGACGCACGAGCAGGTGCGCGCCGGATAGTGTGCTGTAACCGAGGCACCTATACGGCGCCAGCAGGACCACTTGCTTACGCGCGTGGCTCGGAATCGGCTTCCGGGCCGCGACCGTCAGGGAGCGGCTTGTCAACAGGACCGTGTTACAGGAGACTAGTGCGAGAATGCCATGGAGAGAATGAGCAGCAGTGAATGCCACTGCCTGGACCGCAGGGGACTGCTCCAGGGAGCGCTGGCGCTGAGCGGCCTGCCGGGGTTGTGTTGCCGCACGCCCGAGGCGCCGCCCGCCAGCGTTACTCACGCGGGTTGCAGCATCA
>VFZS01000072.1 GCA_016871095.1 Acidobacteriota bacterium | reverse complement strand
CGCGGCCCGGCTTCGATGCTCTCCAGGTCCCCCTCGGCCAGGAACTTCCGCTTCTTGAGCAGCACCCGCCCCAGCGCGGTGTTGTAAGTGGTCCAGTGGCCCTCCACCTGGTGGTCCTGCTCGACCACCGCCCGCATGCAGTCCAGCTTGGCGTCCAGATCGTCCAGGTAGTGCAGAACCAGGGCCTCGGGGAACACCGGCAACTTGGGCGAGCCGAACTCCAGCGTGCCGTGGTGGCTCACCACCAGGTGCTCGAGCAGCCAGCGCAGCCGGGGGGGGAACTCCGGCAACTGGCGCAGCTTCTGCTCGATCAGCCGCAGCCCGATGCCGATGTGCCCCACCAGTTGCCCCTCGCTCGAGTAGCCGAAGCTGCGCTCGTAGCTCAGCTCGTGGATTTTGCCCACGTCGTGCAGAATGGCGCCCGTCAGCAGCAGATCCGCATCCAAATGGGGGAAGTGCTGGGCGGCGAGACGGCACAACCGGCACAGCGACAGCACGTGCTCGATCAGACCGCCCAGGTAGGCGTGATGGATGAACTTGGCCGCCGGCGCGCGCTGGTAGCGCCGCGTGATCTCCTCGTCGCTCAGGAACGCCTCCACCAGCGCCCGGTAGTGCGGGTTCTGGATGGAGGCCCCCACCTGCCGCAGCTCCGCCAGCATCTGGGCCGGATCGCGCTGCGAGGCGGGCAGGAAGTCCGCCAGCTCCACCTCGCTCTCTTCCAGCCGCCGCAGCTTGTGGATGGTGAGCTGGAGCCGGTTGTTGTAGACCTGCGTGCGCCCCTTCACCTTGATGAAGTCGTCGCGCTCGAAGGCGTTCATCACCTCCGCCACGTTGTCCCACATCTTGGCGTCGATCTCGCCGGTGCGGTCGCCCAGCCGCAGCGACAGGTACACCTCCCCGGTCTTCCTCTGGCGGATCTCCTTGGATTGGACCAGCAGCGTGGTGATAACTTCTTCGTTGGGCTGAAACTCGCTGAGGCGGGGAAACTCGCTCATGCGCTCAAGGCCCCGGGCTCTGCACGGTGACGCCGCCCGTGCCGGAGGGGATGGGAACCAGCCATAGCAGGCGGCGCTGGCGCGGCATGGCGGCCACCTCCTCCTTGGTGACGGTCTGGGGCGTGAACTTGGCGGGGTCTCTCCAGGCGGTGTCCTTGCCTGGGGCGGCCCCGCTGTCCAGGAAGCCGGCGCGGATTTCCAGGAACGCGTCCTGGCGCAGGCGCGTCAGGTAGGTCCGCACGGCGGGCTGCATGCGGGGCGTGTACAGCCGCTCCATTACCTCATTCTCGACCGCCTCGAACGGCTGCAATCCCGCCTCGTACCGCTCCTCCACTCTCAGGATCAGGAAGCCATTGGGCTGGCGCAGGGGATCGGTCACATAGCCGCGCTCCTGCTTGAAAACCAGATCCTCGATCTCCTTGCGCAGCTCCCCGCGCTTGAAGGCGCCCAGCTCGCCCAAGCTCTGCGCCGTGGCCGCGTCGGAGTTGTCCCGCGCCATGGTGGCGAAGTTCTCCTTCTTGCGGGCCCGCTCCACCAGGTCCTTGGCCTTCTTCTCGGCGGCCGCCACCCCGGCGGCGTCTTTGCCTTCGGTCGAGACGAAGATCTCCCGCAGGAAGACCTGCTCCTCGCGCACGAACTCGTTCTTGTGCTCGTCGTAGTACTTGCGCACTTCGGTGCGGGGGATGCTGATCTTCGAGCCTACCTCCTGCTGGATGACGCGCCGGGTGACTATGCCGTCCCGGGTCTGCTGGCGGAAGTCCTCGTAGGGCATGCCGGTCTGCTCGCGGACGAACTGCTGGAACTGGTCCGGATCGCTGATCTTGAATTGCAGTTGCAGATCGGCCAGGTACTTGCTCACCTCGCCATCCACGTTGACGTTGAGGTCCTTGCCCCGTTGCACCAGCAGGAGGTGGTCGATGCGGTCGCGCAACAGGTCCTTCTCCGCTTCCTTGAGCGCCTGTTGGAGCCGCTCGCCGCTCACCCCCTGGCGCTTCAGCTCCGCCTCGACCTGCCGGTGCGTGCGCTCCAGCTCGCCCTGGGTAATGATCTCGTTGTTGATCTTGGCGACGATCTGCTCGACCACCTTGACCTCGTCGCCCGGCGCCACGGCGCAAGCGCCCAGCCACAGCCATACTGCCATCCGGAATCTCATACCATCCTCACCAGTGTACTACCTACTGACGTAGTGCCGACAGTTGGCGCTTCAGTGATTCCAGAACCGCCGCCGGAACGGCGCCCGCCTCCAGGGGCAGCCGCAGCAGTCCCGCGGGCGTGAATTGCGTCCCGGGGTGGCGGCGCACCAGCTCCATGAGGCGTTGCGGATCGGCTCTCGAGGCCTCGTGGAACTTGATCTCCAGCCAGCCGGCCTTGCGCTGCACCGAATCGATGCCCAGCTTCTGGGCCAGGCTCTTCAGCAGCGAGTACTCCAGCAAGTGCAGCACGGCCTCCGGCGGCGGCCCGTAGCGGTCTCCCATCTCGGTGCGCACCCGCGCGGCCTGCTCCGCGGTGTCGGCCTCGGCGATGCGCTTATAGGCGCGCAGCCGCTGGTGCTCGTCGGCTATGTAGTCCGGAGGAATGCGCAGGTCCAGCCCCAGGTTCAGGCTGGTGTGGATCTCCGGGGGCACCTCCTCGCCCTTGAGCTCCCGAATCGCCTCCTCCAGCATCCGCAGGTACATATCGAAACCCACCGCGTTGATGTGCCCGTGCTGCTCACCGCCCAGCAGGTTGCCCGCGCCGCGCAGCTCCAGGTCCAGGGCCGCGATCTTGAAACCCGCGCCCAGGTCGCTGAACTCCTTGAGCGCGGCCAGCCGCTTGCGCGCCAGCTCGCTCAGCTCGGCGTCCGGAGGCACCAGCAGGTAGGCGTAGGCGCGGCGGTTGGACCGGCCCACCCGCCCGCGAAGCTGGTACAGCTCGGAGAGGCCGTAGCGTTCGGCGTGCTCGACCACGATGGTGTTGGCCAGGGGGATGTCAATGCCGTTTTCTACGATCGTAGTAGACAGCAGCACGTCATAGCGGTGCTGCATGAAGCCCAGCATCGCCTTCTCCAGCAGGGCCTCGCTCATCTGCCCGTGCCCCACGGTTACCCGCGCCCAGGGTACCAGCGCCTGGAGCTCGGCGGCCCGCTCCCAGATGGTGTCCACCCGGTTGTGGATGTAGTAGACCTGGCCGCTGCGCCCCAGTTCCTGTTCCAGGGCGGCGCGGATCAGCTCCGGCTCAAAGGGGGCGACCACGGTATGGATAGCCAGCCGGTCCTTGGGCGGGGTTTCGATCACCGACAGGTCGCGTAGCCCTACCAGCGACATGTGCAGCGTCCTGGGGATGGGGGTGGCCGTCATGGTAAGCACGTCCACGTTCTTCTGGAGCTGCTTGAGGCGCTCCTTGTGCCGTACCCCGAAGCGCTGCTCCTCGTCCACCACCAGCAGGCCCAGGTCGCGGAACTCGACGTCCGGGTACAGCAGGCGGTGCGTGCCGATCAGGATGTCCACCTTGCCGTCGGCCACCTCCGGCAGGATGGCCTTGATCTCCTTGGCGGAGCGGAAGCGGCTCAGCATCTCGACCCGCACCGGGAAGGGCGCGAAACGCCGCTGGAAGGTCTCATAGTGCTGGAAGCAGAGCACTGTAGTCGGCGCCAGGACCGCCACCTGCTTGCCATCCCCCAGGGCCTTGAAGGCCGCGCGCATGGCCACTTCGGTCTTCCCGTAGCCCACGTCGCCGCACAGGAGGCGGTCCATGGGAGTGCCCTGCTCCATGTCCCGCTTGATGTCGCGGATAGCCGTGAGCTGGTCGCCAGTCTCGACGAACTCGAAAGCATCCTCGAATTCCCGCTGCCAGTTCGAGTCCTGGGAAAAGGAAAAGCCCTCGGCCAGGCGGCGCTCGGCGTAGAGCTTCACCAGTTCGTCGGCCATGTCGCGCAGCCTGGCCCTTACACGGGTGCGGGTGCGGTTCCAGGTGACGCCGCCCAGCCGGTCCAGCCCCGGCGTGTGCTCGCCGGCTCCGCGGTACTTCTGCACCAGGTCCATGCGGGCCAGCGGCACGTAGAGCTTGTCCTGGCCGCTGTATTCGAGGAGCATGTAATCGCCGGCTTGCCCCGCCTGCGCCAGTTCGCGCAGACCCAGAAAGCGGCCCACGCCGTGCTCCCGGTGCACCACGTAGTCGCCGGGCTTGAGGTCCGCCAGATCCGCGGCGAACGCCGTCAGGCTGGCGCGCGCCGCCTCGGGACGCGCCACGCGCCCGGAGGTCCCGAACAGGTCCTCCCAGCCGAAAACCGCCAGCCGCGCCTCGGGGAACACCACGCCACGACGAATCAGCCCCTTCACCAGATACGTGCTGGCCGCCGAACCGGCCAGGTAGGAGCGCTCCATCAAGTAGGGCGGCAGGCTCTCCGACGGCTCCAGGCCCAACTGAAAGGGAACCTCGTACTCCTGGAAGATGTCGGCCAGGCGCTCCAGTTCTCCCGTCGAGGCGCCGAAAAACACCACCTGCCCGCCCGCGGCCACCAGGTTGCGAGCCTCAGAGACCGCCACCTGAACATTCCCCTGGAACGTCATCGAGGGCCGGGAGCTGATGTGGCGGCCGGGCGCCTCGCAGGATACCTCCAGTTCCCGCAACGCCACCTGCGTGGCCGGCCCGGCTCGGGCCAGCAGTTCCTCCCAACTGAAGAAGATCCGCTCGGGCGGAAAGAGCGCGGCGCGCTCGGGTTCTTCCAGCCGCTTCCACAGCCGCCCGGCCGCGGCCTGTATCTGTTCAGGCTCGTCCCAGAGCACCACCGGCTCTTCCAGCAGGCCGAACACCGCCCCTTGGCGGGGCCGTACCAGCGGCAACAAGGCTTCCCACCCTGGGAACGGCGCCCCCGTCCTGGGCGCCAAATCCGGTCCTAGCAGCGCATACAGATCGTCGAACAGCGCCGCGGACTTGGGGTGCTCCAGCAACGGCAGCAGTGTACACTGGGGAATCTTCACCACCGACCGCTGCGTTTCCACTTCGAAGCGACGCATGGATTCGATGAGGTCCCCAAAGAGCTCCAGGCGCACCGGCTGGGCTGCTTCCGGCGGGAAGACATCCAGGATGCCGCCGCGGATCGAGTACTCACCGACCATCTCCACCGGCTCGCGCCGGTCGTAGCCGATGCTCTCCAGGTGGCGGGCCAGGTCCTCCATCGGGACCTCCTCGCCCACTCGCAGCGTGAGCGCCAACTGCCGGTGGAACTCCGGCGGCTCGGTGCGCAGCAGAGCCGCGCCCACCGGCAGCACCGTGATGGGGACCCGCTCGGTGGCCAGCCGCCACAGGGCCACCGCGCGTTGCTCGTTGATCTCCGCGTGCGGGGACAGTCGCTGGCCGGGGAGCACATCCAGGGCCGGCAGAATCTGGGGTGCGCCGGCGCCGCGCCCCGTCGCCAGCATGTCGAAGAAAGCCCTGACGGCTTCCGACAGCACCTCAGCCTGGCGGTTTCCGTCCACTACCACCAGCAGGGGCCGTTCGACGGCCATCCACAGCAGGACCGCGTAGAGCGCCTTGGCCGTCGCCGTCAGGCCGGAAAGCGCCGCCTGACAGGGTTGGCCGGAGGTGATCGCCCGTTGGACTTCCAGGAATGCCGGATGCCGGCTCAAGCCCAGGAACAAGTCACGAATGGCGGGGTGGATCAAGGTTGGCGACGCAGAGTCTCTTCTACTATTCCAGTAGTGGAGTAGCCTGGCTCCAGCGGCAGAGCCAGCACTCTGCCCCCGGCGGCCTCCACCTCTTCCCGCCCGGCGATGAAATGCGCCCAGTCGGCGCCTTTCACCAGGATGTCGGGCAGCAGGGCCGCGATCAGTTCCCGTGGGGTATCCTCGTCAAACAGCGTGACGGCATCCACCGCTTGAAGAGCGCAGGCCAGCTCCGCGCGGTTCCGCTCGTCGAGAAAGGGCCGCTGGGGGCCTTTGAAGCGGGCCACGCTGGCGTCGGTGTTCAGGGCCAGGATCAGCCGGTCGCCCAGCGAGCGGGCGGTCTCCAGCAGGCGGATATGGCCAGGATGCAGGATGTCGTAGCAGCCGTTGGTGAACACCACGACTTGGCCCGCGCGCTTCCACTCGGCGCGCGCGGCGATCAGTTCGGGGCGGCTGTAGAAGCGGGCCACAGCAAGTAGTCCCTTCTCCATCTTACCTGGGAGTTTCATCCGGCGAGCGGCGAGCGGAGTGGTGACTGCGACAGCCGGCTTCGGCAGGAGTTGATCGCTCAACTCGGATCAGAAGACGTTCGATAAGGCTCGCAAGACCTCGACGCTGCCGGATACGCGCGCCCGGAAGAGCGCCTGTCCCACGTGCCCGGCCACCATCAGGCGGTTGATAGCCCAGGGGTTCACCTGCCTCCTCGACTGCACTCGATCCGACAACGTGTACGCCAAACGGTAGCCCGCCGCTTGGACGGCTGTAGCCGCTTCCACCGACCAGTCCCGCGGTCCCCCATTTGGGTAGCAGAACGAGGTGCAGGCCACACCCAGCCGCTGCTCGATATCGCGCTTCGAATCCTCGAGTTCGCGCCGCAGCTCCTGTTCCCGGCAGCCGGTGAGTATCCAGTGGTTCACGCCATGGGAACCGACATCGAATCCCAAGCTGACCCACCGCCGCATCTGCTCCCACGTGAGGAACTCGTATTCGTCAGTATCGGCCAGGCCTTCGGGCAAGGGGGCCTCCCGCCGCAGCGCTTCCAGGTACGCCGCTACGGTCGCCATCGGAACTCGCTTGGCCTTTTCGCAAAGCTGCTTGGCGCGCGCCCGCCGCCCGCCTGCCAGTGAGAACATCGTCGTGCCTCCCGGATGCGGGATCTCCTCCCGCGGCCAGCGTACCGCGATCTCGTACAGCTCCTGTGGCCACAATACCCGTCGCGTCCCGAGGTAGCCCGTCGAAACGAACAGGATCGCCGGCACCCCGTAACGCGCCAGCAGCGGTGCCGCGTGCGTCAGGTTGTTGCGAAACCCGTCGTCGAAGGTGACCAGGACCGCGTTCGGCGGGAGCTCCCGCTCGCCATGCGCCCACCTCTCCACGTCGCTGGCCCGCACCGGATGGAAGTGCCGCTTTAGGAACGCCAGGTGCCCGTCGAACTCATGCGTGCTCGTCGTCGTGCCGTAGATGTTCCGGTCCGCGGCCCCGCGGTCGCCCTCCAGCACACCGTGATAGTTGAGCACCACGAGATCCTGCCGGCGCCGCCGGCGCACCACTGCGTTGAACCCGGACCACTCCAGCCCCCTCAGCAGAAGTCGCTTCCCAGCCGTGCGCACTTGCCGTTCACCTCCTTCCAGGCCACAGGCTTCCGCTGTCGCTGGTTCCGCCGAGCGCGGTCCGGCGCTCAGAACATCACGTAGATGGACTCTGAGACTTCTTCCTGGAGTGCTTCCTTCGGCGGATACTCGATGCCAAGCGCCAGCAGCCGAGCCAGCAAGTCCTTTAATTCCGGAACGTTCGACGCCGGGTCCCAATATGACAGGATTCCCTCGGCGAGCGCCGTCGCCTCCGGCTCCGCCTGCCCGAACACCTCCGGGAGGGCGAAGAGGTGGCGCCCGGCGAGCGAGCGATCCATGGCGCACCACGTTGACGCCACCCGCCGGAACGCCGGGTCCAGTTTCACCTTACCCTCCCTCCGTAGCCGCTCCGCCAGCGGCACGAATCGCTCCTGGAACAACTTCTCGAGCTTCGCCACAAACCCCGGCGGGTGGCCCGTGGGTTCGACGGCGGGGGCGTCCTCGCTCTCCAGGTCCGCGCCTTTTCCTTCCCGCCACGGCGGCTGCTCCTGCTTGAGCAGCACGAACCGTCCCAAGCCAAGCAGGTCCATCTCCGTCCGCATGAAGCATCGGTAGGCGTCCGCGGGGGTGCAGACAATGGGCTCGCCGCGCACGTTGAAGCTCGTGTTCACGATCACCCCACAGCGGGTCCTCCGCTCGAAAGACTTGATCAAGTCATAGTACGCTGGGTGATCCTCTCGGTGAACCGTCTGAATGCGCGCCGAGTAATCCACATGCGTGACCGCCGGTATGTCGCTGCGCACCTGGCGCACCAGCGGCATCAGATCCTCGGGATCCGAGCTCGCCGTGGCGCCCGCTTCGGGCGCCGGTTGCGGCGGACGGCGCCGGTCCTGCCGTACCGGCGCCACGACCAACATGTAGGGGCTTTCCCGATCCAGATCGAAATACTCCGATGTTCGCTCCACCAGCACCGACGGCGCGAACGGCCGAAACGATTCGCGGTACTTGACCTTCAGATTCAGGTCCGCCTGCATCGCCGGGTTGCGCGCGTCGCCCAGGATCGAGCGCGCTCCCAGCGCCCGCGGCCCGTACTCCATGCGGCCCATGAAATGGCCCACCACTTTGCCCTGCTCGAGTGCCTGTGACAGAAGCTCCAGACGCTCAAGCTCGGGCATCTCCCGGTGCGGATAGCCGTGCGTCTCCAGGTACGAGCGGATCTCGTCATCACTGAATTCCGGTCCCAGAAGGCTTCCCCCTTGCAGCGCGCGGCCGTTCTCCCTCCGCTCCCGCTCCTTCCCGAAATAGCTGTGATAGACATCCAGTGCCGCCCCCAGGGCGCACCCTGCGTCGCCCGCTGCCGGCTGAACCCACAGGTCCGCGAAAGGACCCTCCCGCAGCAAGCGTCCGTTGGCGACGCAGTTCAGCGCTACCCCGCCCGCCAGGCACAACCGCCTCTCGCCCGTAAGCGCGTGCGCACGCCGCGCCATCCGCAGCATCGCCTCCTCGGTGATTACCTGGATGGACCGCGCCAAGTCCATCTCCCGCCGCCTGATGCGCGAGTCCGGCTTCCGCGCCGGCCCTCCGAACAGCTCGGCGAAGCGCGAGTTCGTCATTTCCGGCGTCTCCAGGAAACCGAAGTACTCCAAGTTCAGTTC
This sequence comes from Acidobacteriota bacterium, assembly GCA_016871095.1. Lineage (GTDB taxonomy): Bacteria > Acidobacteriota > Terriglobia > Bryobacterales > Bryobacteraceae > VFZS01. Next base: position 4,263 of record VFZS01000072.1, on the reverse strand, counting down.
CACGGAGCCGTCTTCTTTCAAGTCCATCAAGTGGTCCAGGATGGTGGCGACGTACTTCGGCTCGCCATAGGGAGCCAGCCCCATCATCTTGTACTCGCCCGAGTTCACCTTGAATCCCGTGAACTGCGTGAACGCCGAATACAGCAAGCCCAGCGAGTGCGGGAAGCGCATCTCCCACAGCAGTTCGATCTCCCGTCCCGCTCCTTTCCCGATCGCCGCCGTGGCCCACTCCCCGACGCCGTCCACCGTCAGAATCGCCGCACGCTCGAAGGGCGACGGGTAGAACGCACTCGCCGCGTGCGACCGGTGGTGGATCTCCTGTAGCACCGGCCCGTCGTACTTCAGGTAATCCCGGATCAGCCATGCCAGCCGCAGCTTGTAGCGAACCCAACTTGGCATGGCCCGCTTCCACCCCCCCGCCGCCCTCGGTCCTTGCGCGAGCTGCGCATGCACGATGCGCTCGAACGTGAGCGGCGCGTTGTCGTAGTACACCACCGCCGCCAGCTCCCGCGGCTGCACCCCCCCCTCTTCCAGCACGTAGTTCACCGCGTGGCAGGGAAACCGGCGGTCATTCTTCACCCGCGTGAACCGCTCCTCCTCGGCCGCCGCCACGATCTGCCCGTCGCGCAGCAGCGCCGCTGCCGAGTTGTGGTAGAAACACGACAACCCCAAGACGCACGTCGATTCCTGGTGCGGCCGCGGTTTGTGGGGTACCGGCTCCGGACGCGGCCCAGCCGCGCTGGCCCCTGCAGGCAGCAGCCCCCGCTCCCGGATGGCTTCCGCCATCATCCCCGCTACCTTTTCGTGGGCGAAAGCTGTGAAGTGGCCGCCCAAGCGGAAGCTCAGAGTCTGCCGCACCTTCCAGGGCAGCGACGCCAGCGCCGTGCTGATGTCCAGGACATGCACTCCCTGGGCGCGGTCCTCTAGCTTCTCGAAAAGTCTCTGATACACCGGTGCCAGGCCGTGCAGGTAGAACTCGTAAGTTGGAACCGGCACGATCAGCACCGGAACCGGCCTCGCCTCCTCCACGAACTGCCGCAGGATGGCCGACATCAGCCGCCAGCCCGGCGAGTCCTGCCTCTTGAAATCGGGGTACGGCTGCACGCGGCTCAGCCGGAACAGCCTGCTCTTGACCGGCGCCAGCTCTCGCCGCAGTATCTGCCGGACATCCTCGATCCGCTTCGACTCCCGGTACCAGTGCAGGAGCCGCTCCCGCCAGCCCGGGGCCGGGCACACCTCCGGGAGCGTCCCCACGTTCACTTCGCCCACCCCCGGACGCTCCTTAGGCACGGGAACCTGGTGCGGCTCCAGCCGGCCGTCCACCAGCAGGAAGTACGGTTTCGGCACGAGCACCGGCCGTCCCGTGACCCGGTCTCGCGATACACGGTGGCTCAATTGAATCCGGCGGATCGAATCAACCTGCACGCAAATGACGATCAGGTCTGCCTCGACATCCGCAGCGAACTCCCTCCGGATCAACAGGTGCTGGTCTGTCCCCGAACCCGACACCCCGTAGTTGTACACCTCGCAGTCCAGCATCCGTGCCAGGACATCGCTGTAGCGTTCCTCGTTCGGACAATTGTCCCCCGCTGCATAGGAATCCCCAAACATCAGAATGCGCGGACGCGGCCCCCGCTTCTTCTCGAACTCGTAGTCGGAGCGAAACCCGAGCGAGTTGGTCACCACGAAATACCCGCCGCGCTCGCTCGGCAGCCGTGCCCGCAGATTCGGCACGTAGAGATGGCCGACCCGCTCCTGATGCCGGATCAGCATCCGGTGGGTGGATTGCAGTAGCAAGAACATTGAGGTTGCCAGGCGGGCAACAAGTCACTCCAAACGCTTGGCTGACGGGCGCCTCGACCTCTTGGGCACTCAGCTCACAACCAGTATAGACCAGATCGTTTCCATGGGGACGGTTCCGACTTCTCCCCTTGTCGGATTTCCGTCCCACGCTTCAGGATGGTTCCTGGGTTGGAAGCGGCTTGGTTGCTGGCCTTATGATGAAAGCCAGTGCGCCTCTGGCGAATCGCGATCGAAGTGGCGGCGGCGGCCGCTTGTGCCAGAGCGGTCTCGCAGCCGCCGGTGTTGCGAATTCCGAGGGTGGCGCAGCCGCCCCGGCTCGCGGACTACCTCGAAGGCGCGCCGCGGGAGGCCGGCGTCCGCGTCAGCGGTTTCCGCCAGTACGAGCCGGGCGACGGCACGCCCGTGAGCCAGGACACCACCGCCTGGCTCAGCTACGACCACCGGAACCTGTACGTGGTCTTCCTCTGCCGCGAGGAGCCGGGCCAGATCCGCGCGCGCATGACCAAGCGCGAGGACTGGGACCAGGACGACGGCGTGTTCCTGATCCTGGACACTTTTCACGACCACCACCGCGCCTACGTCTTCGGCACGAACCCCTACGGCATACAGTTCGACGGCGTCTGGACGGAAGGGCAGAGCATCGAGGTTCCCGACTCCAGCTTCGACACCCTGTGGCACTCCGAAGGCCGGCTGACGGCGGATGGATTCGCGGTCTGGATGGCCATTCCCTTCAAGAGCCTGCGCTTCCCGAGCGGCTCTTCGCAGAGCTGGGGCCTGGCGGTAGCCCGCTCCATCGCCCGCCGGAACGAGTTCTCGGTGTGGCCCTATGTGACGAGCCGGCTGGACAGCTTCGTCGAGCAACTGGCGCACCTGGAGGGGCTGGAGCGAATCTCCCCGGGCCGCAACCTGCAATTCATTCCCTATGGGATTCTCAGCCGGGCGCGCTATCTGGATGAGTCCGTGCCGGCGTTCCGCAGGGACACAGAGGCCCGCGCCGGCCTGGACGCCAAGGTGGTCCTGCGCGACGCGCTCACCGTGGACGTGGCGCTGCGGCCGGATTTCAGCCAGGTCGAATCCGACGAGCCGCAGGTGACGGTCAACCGGCGCTACGAGGTGTTCTTTCCGGAGAAACGGCCGTTTTTCATCGAGAACGCGGGCTTCTTTGAGACACCCATCAGCGGGCAGAGTTTCTACGAGCCGGCTATCAGCCTGCTTTTCTCGCGGCGGATCGTGGACCCGGAGTATGGCGTGCGCCTGACGGGGAAGGTGGGGCCGTGGGTGGTTGGGGCGCTGGCCATGGACGACCGCGCGCCGGGCCAGCGCCTGGCGGCCTCGCAGGCCTGGCACGGGCGGCGCGCGGGCGCCGGGGTGTTGCGCGTGCGGCGGGATTTCGCCGGGGGGTCGAGTGTGGGCTTTCTGGCGCTCAGCCGCGACTTCGGCGACACCTGGAACCGGCTGTGGTCGGTGGACGCGCGGTTGAGGCTCGATCCCAACTGGACGGTGAGCGGCCAGGCGCTGCGCAGTTACACGCGGGAACAGGACGGGCGGCGTCTGGCCGGGCCGGGCTACTGCGCGCGGCTGGACCACAGCGGGCGCCACTTCCGCTATTTCTCCCGCTACCTGGACCTCAGCCCCAACTTCCGCTCGGAGCTGGGCTTCATCCGCCGGGTGGACCTCCGCCAGACCGGGCACTTTGCCGAGTACCTGTGGCGTCCCGAGAAGCGCCGGGTGCTGGCGCTGGGACCGTCCGTGGCGGCGCTGGCCAACTGGGACCGCCAGGGTCGTCTGGTGGACTGGATCGCGGGCGCGGGCTTCAACATGGAGCTGGCCGGGCAGACCAAACTCGGCGGAGGCTACAACGAAACCTGGGAGGTGTACCGCAGCGAGGGGTTCCGCGGCAGTTCCGGCGGCGTTGCGTTCAGCACGGAGTGGTTGCAGTGGCTGGGTTTCAACGTACTGCACGCACGCAACAAGACCATCAACTACCACCCGGCGGAGGGGCTGAGGGCTTTCCGCGCTGTCTCCCAGGACAGCCAGGCGGGCATCGTGCTGCGGCCCACCGCCGCACTGCGCCTCAGCCCGAGCTACCTGCACAGCCGTCTGTTGCGGCCCACCGATTCGGTGGTCATCTTCAACAACCACATCCTGCGCACCAAGGTGAACTACCAGTTCACCCGGCCGCTGTCGGTGCGGGCCATCCTCGACTACGACGCCGTGCTGCCGAATCCCGCGCTGGTGGCCCTGGAGCGCGCCAAGCGGTTCAACGCCGATATCCTGGTCACCTACCTGGTGAACCCGGGCACCGCCGTCTACGCGGGCTACACCGACCGCTACGACAACTTGGAACTCGTGCCCGGCTTGCCGGCGGCGCTGCGCCGGGTCCGCCTGCCGGGCCTGGCTACGGGGCGGCAGTTCTTCGTGAAGCTAAGCTACTTGTTACGCTACTAGCCTGGATTCCCA
>VFZS01000071.1 GCA_016871095.1 Acidobacteriota bacterium | reverse complement strand
GCCGTAGTACGTTCCCGGCTGCGGAAGGCGCGTCGCGTCCACCGTCACGCTCAGTTCCGCCGGCGTGCTTCCGGTGCCGGGCGTCACCGCCAGCCAGGTCGGCGTCAGCCCGGTGGTCGCGCTGGCGGTGAAGCGCACGCTGGCGCCCGTGGACGTCAGCGCCAGCTTCTGTGCTTGCGCCGCCGCGCCTCCCATCGCCTGGGTAAACGTCAGCGTGGTGGGCGTGACCGCCAGATTGACTCCGCTGGTTACGGTCACCTTCACCGGAATCACCTGCGTGTTGGCGCCCGTGGCCCTCACTGTGATGCTGCCGGTGTAGGTCCCCAGCGGCAGGCTGGCTGCTATGACAAACACCGTGAGGTTGGCCGGCGTCGTGCCGGCACTGGGGGTCACCGCCATCCAGTTGGACCCGCCGGAGGTCGTGGCCCACTCCATCGTGAAGTTCAACGGATCGCCGGTGGAGGTGAGGGCCACATCCTGGGTCTTGAACGCCGACGAGCCCAGCACGAAGTCGAAGGTCAGCACCTCCGGGCTGACGTTCATCAGCGCGCTGTTGCTCACATTGAGCGTCACCTGCAACGCTACGGCCGCCCCGCCGTCGGCGGGCGTGACGCTCACCGCGCTCTGATAGGTTCCCACTGCCATCCCGGCCGGGTTGACTCCCACACTGAGCGTGGCCGGGGTGGTTCCGCTGGTGGCGCTGATTTGCAGCCAGTTGCCGCCCGTGCCCGGAACGACCTGCGAGGTGAATCCAACCGGCACGCCCGTGCTCTTGACCTCCAGGGTCTTGATGGCCGGGGGCACCCTGCCTATCTGATAATTGAACACCATCGCCGTCGGGCTGACGACCAGCGCCGCCGCCCCGCTTACGGTCAGGGTCACGGGGACGCTTACCGACGGCACCCCCACCGTGGTCGGCGACAGGGTGACCGTTCCGGTGTAAGTTCCAGGCGGCAGCGTCAGGGCAGCGGAGGCGACGCTCACGGCGACAGCCCGCGGGGTGATTCCGCCCGCCGGATCAAACGAGAGCCAGTTCACCCCCGGCGTGGTGGTGGTGGCCGAGACCGTGAAGGGCAGCGCCGTCCCGGTGCTGCCCGCCGTGACGTTCTGAGCAGCCGGCAGCGGCCCTCCCGGCAACATCGTGAAGCTGAGCGCACTCACGCTGGCGGTCAGGAAGGGTGTGTTTCTCACCAGCAGCGTCACCGGTATCACCAGCGGGCTGTTGGAGGCCTGGGGCGCGGTTACCGTGATCTTCCCTGGGTAGTCTCCTGCCGGCAACGCCGCCAGCACCGCCGAGCTTATGCCCACCGTCAGGTCGCTCGGCGTAACGGCGAAGTTGGGCGTGACCACCAGCCAGTTCCCGCCCGAGGTGGTCTCCGGGATGGCCGTGAACGTTACCGGCGTCCCGCCGCTTGTCAGCGCCACGGTCTGCTGTGCCGGTGCACTGGTTCCGGTCTGGTAGGGAAAGGTCACAGAACTGGGACTGGCGCTCAACTGCGGCGTGCCCGTCACCACCAGCGTCACCGGCACTTGCAGCGAACCGCCGACCACCGAAACCGGCGTCAGCGTCACGGTTCCGTTATACGTGCCGGGACTCAATCCTGTCGGGTTCACCCCCACCGAGATGTTAACCGGCGTGGTCCCGGAAGAGATATTGATGTTCAGCCAGTTGCCTCCGCTGCTGGTGGACACCGCGGCGTTGAAGTTCACCTGGCTGGCGGTCGTTGACGTAATCAGCACATTCTGATTGGCCGCTACGGCCCCGCCCAGCGCGTGGGTGAAGCTAACCGACGTTGGGGCCGCCGCCAACTGGCCCGGGGCCACGGGGCCCACCGTCAGCGTCACCGGGACGCTAAGCGGACTGTTGGCTACTCCCACCGCCGCAATGGCAATGGTGCCATAGTAAGTGCCCGCCGTCAGCGAACCCGGGGTGACCAGGACAAACAGAGTGGTGGGAGTCTGGCCTGCGCCCAGCGAAACCGCGAGCCAGTTGCCGCCGGTCGTGGTGCTCCATGTCACAGTGAACGCCACCGGGCTAGTGGCGCCCACGTTCAGGATCTGCGCCGTCGGCGATCCGCCCGGCTGAACTGCGAAGCTCAGCGGACTGGGGCTGGCCGACAGCATCACCTGGGCGCTGGCCGTGCCCGCGCAGGCCAGCATCACAGCCGCCAGGCAGAATACAAGTGTCCGATTTGAAGTCACGTGGATTCCTCCGCCGCGGGTAAGGGTGCCCGCCTCTGAAGAGCAATTCCGTTGCCGCACGCCAGTGGGCTGCGTCACAGCATTCCGCAGTGTTATCTTAGCATTCCCCGCTCCGCCGTGTGCCAGCCCTGAGACATTCTGCTACAACCACCTGCCAGTGTGACTCACAGCAGGGGCAAGCGGGATCAGCCTGGGCTGCCCCCATTTCCGTGCCCGCCGAAACCCTTACAATGGAAGTGGCCGTCCGCGCGGCCTTCGGTCGGGGCGTGGCGCAGCCTGGTAGCGCACCTGCCTTGGGCGCAGGGGGTCGGCAGTTCGAATCTGCCCGCCCCGACCAAACCTGAGACCGCGCTAGCGATATGCGTCGCGCCGGTGGCGGATGCGGCGAACCTCAATCACATCGTCGCCGGTGCAGACGAAGAACAGCCGGTATCGCCGACCCGCGGCCGAAGTTCTGGCCCGCCGCCCTGAATCCTCTTGATATCGCCTGCGCCTGTTTCCACGAAGCGATGCAGGGCATGCAGAATGCGCACAGCCGTGGGTTTGTCCAGGCCGCGGACATCAGCCTTGGCCTGTTCGCTCCAGGCAACCCGCCTCACGCCGGTTCCTTGTAGTTCTCGATTTCTTCCTGCGTGATGCCGAGTTCGGCCAGGACCTGCTCATGCGGAATCGGCGGGTGGTGCTTGAGCCACTCGCGGGCCTCATCGAGCGCCTGCGCTTCCTCGGTGGTGAGGGGCTCGTCATCCATCGGCGCCCTGGCAATGGCGCGCGAGACGGGGTCCAGCAGACCCTGGAGCAAGTCGCGTACTGCATGAACCTGGCTGGGAGCAAGACGGTCGACCAACTCGTGGAGCTGCTGCTTCTCGTGGGTCACTTCGCTGGCCATTATGGATCGCTCCCTGACTCCCTTACGCGCATTGTACCGCTGTGCAAGGCCAGCCGTTGCCCGCGGGCCTCAGGCCAGTTCCACCTTCTGGGCCTTCTTGAAGTAGTCCGGATCGTACTCCATCCCCAGTCCCGGGCCGGTAGGCACGGCCAGTACGCCCTTCTTGATCACGAAGTTGGGCGTGTACCACGGCTCGAGCTTCTTCGGACCGCGGCAAGGGAACTCCATGAACGGCCCGGCGTTCGGAATGGCGGAGGCGAACTGGAGGATGTTCGTGCCCGCCGCGTCGGTCTGCGTGTTGTGCGGGACGATGGTCATCTTGGCCGCCCGCGCCAGGCGCGCCACGCGGGCCGCCCGGATGAGGCCGCCGTTGTAGTTCAGGTCCGGCTGCACGATATCCACCACGCGGTTCTGGATCATCCACTGGAAGCGCCACAGGCTGGCGTCCTGCTCCCCGCCGGCCACCGGCATGCGTAGCGCATCGGCCACCCGCCGGGTCTCGCTCAGCTCCTCCCAGGGGCAAGGCTCCTCGAAGAAGCCCACCTGAAGGTCCTCCAGCATCCGCCCCACCTCGATGGCGGCGGCCGCGTCGTAGGAGCCGTTGGCGTCGGCGTAGATCATCATCTTGTCGCCCAGCCGCTTGCGCGCCAGCGTCATCATGCGCCTGGTGCGTCCCGGATACGTGTCCAGGTTCCGGCTCATGCGGCCGCCGATCTTGAACTTCACGGCCTTGGCCCCGCTTAGCTCCGCCGCCTTCACGTAGACCTCGACCTCCTGCTCGGCGGTGGTCTCGCGCCCGGACCCGGACAGGTAGACGGGAATCTCCCGGCGCATCACCCCGCCCATCAGCTCGCCCACCGGCTTGCGGGCCACCTTCCCGAGCAGATCGAACAGGCTCAGCTCTACCGCGGCCACCGGCACCCAGAAGGCCTGCCCGGCCAGCTTATAGTTCTTGATGTAGACCTCGTCCACCAGCGTCTCGAGGTCTCGCGCATCCTTGCCCACATAGTGCGGGATGACGCGCCGCAGCAGGATCGGCGCGAAGTCCTCGATCTCCTTGGTCCGCGCCATGCCCGCCGCGCCATCCGCCGACCTCGAGCGCACGAAGAACTGCGGGCCGCGGCGCAGCAGCTCGATGGAAGCGATCTTGACCGGCGACGATGACGCCTTGTGCAACTCGAACAGCGGCTGTTCGTACTCCGGCGTCCGCTTGTCGAAGTCCGTGTCCGCGGCCAGGCCCAGCCCGGCCGCCGTGGCGCAAAGGAAGTCACGACGTTTCATGGCAGTCACTGGTCGATATCACAATACCAGCTTCGGCCCGCACTTGTGGTTGCCGCCGCCCTGGTTCAGGCGTGTCACCAGCACCCCAGGCTACAATGTACCTTCAGGCGCAAGGAGGTCAAGACATGGATTCGCTGAACCGCGCAGAGCATACCCGCCTGTCCGCGGAGGGCCCATTCCGGAAGCGCGTTGGGTGGAAGTGGCTCACTTTCATCACCGGGGTGGCATCGCTGGGGTGGTTTGTGGCGCGCGTGATTCCCAAGCCCTCGCGGGCGGCCTATCCGTGCCAGCGCGCGGCCGCGCCGCTGGCCAGCGGATTCGTCATCTGGGTCGCGGGGCTGGTCGGCGCGCGATGGGCGCACCGCCAGGCGCGGTCGCTGGCGCCGCAATGCCTGTGGGCCGGCGCCGTCGCCGCCCTGACGCTGGCCGTTCTGGCGGTGTGGCTGCCGATGGGCTTGACCACTGGCGCAACCGCGCAGCAGGTCTTCACTCCTTCCGAGCCTCCCAATCAGCCCATGGGCGTCGGGCAGGGCATCCACCCCGGCCGGGTGGTATGGGTCCACCAGCCGGACGCGACGAGCTGGGACGGCCAGACGGGCGAGTGGTGGGACGACGCCAACACCAATCAGATGATCGTCGACGACATGCTTTCCCGCTCCCTGCGCAGCCTGACCGGCCGTAAGACAGACCGCGAGGCCTGGGATGCGCTCTTCCGGCATCTCAATCAGAGCCGCAAGCTCGGCAACGCCGGCTACCGGCCCGGCGAGAAGGTCACCATCAAGATCAACGCCAATCAGGACCGGGGCGGCGCCTGGCGCACGGGCGCGGGCATGCACAGCCCCCATCTCGTCCTCGCTTTGCTGGATCAACTCATCAAGGCCGCCGGTGTGCCGGGCAACGACATCATCATCTACGACGCCACACGCGCTATCGGGGATCCCCTGTACCGCAAGGTCCGCGCGGGCGCGGCTCCGGACTACCAGGCGGTCACCTTCGTCGTGCGTCCCGAATCGGCGGGCAACGGACGGGTCGCGGCCTCCTGGGACAAGTCCAGCCCCATTCATTTCTCCCAGCCGGGCCTGCCCGTCGCGTATCTGCCCGAGTGTGTCACCCGGGCGAAGTACCTGATCAACTTCGGATTGCTCCGGCCGCACACCTTGTTCGGCGTGACCCTGGCCGCGAAGAACCACTTCGGCTCGACCTTCTTCCCGGACAACGGCGGCTGGACCCCCGCGCCGCTCCACAATACCGGCTCCCGCGACAATCCCATGGGCTCCTACAACTGCCTGGTGGACTTGAACGGGCACCAGCAGGTGGCCGGCAAGACGATGCTGTTCCTGCTGGACGGCCTGTATTCCTCCGAGCACCAGCAGGGCAGGGCGATGCGCTTCCACTCGTTCGGAGACGACTGGGTGTCGAGCCTGTTTGTGTCGCAAGATCCGGTGGCCATTGACTCGGTGGGGCTGGATTTCCTGAGGAATGAGCCGCGCGCCACCCAGGTGCGCGGCAACCCCGACAACTACCTGCACGAAGCCGCTCTGGCCGGCAAGCCGCCCTCCGGCACGGTCTACGACCCGGAGAAGGACGGCCGGCCCCTCACCAGCCTGGGCGTGCATGAGCACTGGAACAACCCCGCCCACAAACAGTATTCACGCAACTTCGGCAAACGCGAAGGCATTGAGCTGGTGGCGCTGGCCCGAACCGCCAAGAGCTCTCCCTAGAACGCTTGGAGCGCGCCCTGGATGACTGGTGCAGGCGGGGCCCGGCTGTGACGACAAGCGGGTTGCTGGCGGTGGTGGGGTTGTGCTTTCTGTTCGGCGTCAACGTGTTCCGCGCCGCCACCCAGTCCATCACCGTGGACGAGGCGTTCACTTACCTGACCTTCGTGGCCCCGTCGCTGAACGCCATGAACGCGCTCTACGACGCCAACAACCACGTCCTCAACACCTTGCTCGCCAAGGCTGCGGTGCAGTTGTTCGGCGCTTCCGAGCTGGCCGTGCGTCTGCCCAGCCTGCTCGGCGGCCTGGCCTACTTCGCCGCGCTGTGGCTGGTGTGCCGCCGGCTCTTCGGGCAGGGCGGCTGGTTTCTGCTGGCCCTGGCGCTCAACAGCCTCAATCCCTTCCTGCTGGACTACCTCTCCGCCGCGCGCGGCTACTCCCTGGCCCTGGGGCTGTGGATGTGGGCGTTGTACCTGTTGCTGGAAGGCCGCGCCGCGCCGCGCCGGCTGGCGCTGGCCGGCGTGCTGATGGGACTCTCCATCACGGCCAATCTGGTGTTCCTGGTGCCGTGCCTGGGGCTGGTGGCGTCCTTCGTGCTGATCTCGACAGCGGAGCAGTGGCGCACTGCCGGAGCTCCAGCGGCGCTGCGCCGCATGCTGACAGGGGCGGCCGCCCCGCTGGTGCCCGCGGCGGCGGTGGCGGGCGCCATCCTCTGGGCGCCGCTTCAGAGCGCCGAACGGGCGCACTTCTACTACGGTTCGCTGAACTCGAAGGACGCTCTGCGGTCCCTCATGGACGCCCTGCTCTTCCACGGTCACACCGTGGTGAACTTGCAGCCCCCCCTTGAACCGCTGCTGCGGAGTGCGCCCTACTGGATGATCGTGACCGGCGTGCTGGCGCTGGCGGCGGTCACGCTGTGGGACATTCTGCGGTGGTTTCTCGCCCCGCCTCAGCGGAAGCCGGCTGTGCCGCGCCACCTCATCCCGGGCACCCTGTTCTTCTCCGCGCTGCTGCTGGCGATTCTCCGCCGGGGCTTCGGCATTCTCTACCCCGGCCCGCGGACCGGCCTTTACTTCATGCCTTTGCTGTTCCTGGCCTGCCTGTGGCTGCTGGCGCGGCTGGACGGGCCGCGCCCGCTTCGGCGCGCCGCAGCGCTGGTGGCGGCGCTGCCCGTGCTGGGGGTGTTGCTGCAATTCGCCCTCCAGTTCAACACCGCCTACTACTTCGATTTCCGCAACGAGGCCGGCACCAGGCGGATCCTGGCGCGGCTGGGAGAATTGCGCCGGCGCGCCGCCATCGAGCGCGTCCGCCTGGGCGTCTCCCCGTTCCTTCGTTACGGCTACGACTTCTACCGGCGGACGCAGGGACTCCACTGGTTGGAGCTGGCCCCCTTGGACGGACCCACCTGCCTGTTCGACTACTACGTCCTTCTCTCCGACGAGCGCGAGACGGTGATTCCCAAGTACCGCCTGAGCGTGGACTACCATGACGAGATCTCCGGCGCTACGCTGGCCCGGTTTGACCCGGCGGCGCTCCCCGAGCTCGCGGATCTGCGCCGGCTCGGCTACCGGGACGGGATTCCCTGCCGCGTCGATTTCCGCGCATTGGGGCCGGTGGCGGACATGCGCCGACCGGACGGCCCCGCGCACCTGCTGCGCGACTTCCTGGCCACGGGGGAGCATCCGGACAAGGCCTGGGCGGCGCAGAAACCGGCCCTGGTGCTGCGCGTGCCGGATGCCGCTCGCCACGAGCTCTGCGTGGACTTCCTCATTCACAGCCAGAACCTGGCCCAGGTAGGCCCGCAGACGCTCACCTTCCGTCTGAACGGCCGGCTGCTGGACCACATCCGCTACGACACCGAGGGCCGCCGCGCATACCGCAAGCCGGTCCCCGCCGGCTGGCTTCGTCCCGGCGGCATCGCCGTGGTCGAGATCGACGCCGACAAGTGCTTCCTCTCCCCCCTGGACGGCCAGAAGCTCAGCATCGTGTTCTTCCGCGCCGGGCTGACCCGGCGCTGAATGTGGCCCCGCCGCTCCCAGTCTGCCGGGTAGTTGTGGCCGCCCGCTTCGCCGCCGCAACCGTGCATTTCATCAAGGGCCCGCCGGCTTGGTCAGCCACTCGGTGATGTTCTGCACCGTGCGCCGCACCATGGGGTGCGAGATGGTGGCGGGGCTGTGACCCGGCACGAAGACCCCCACTTTGCCAAAGCCGCGGTGACGGAGGGCGAGCAGGCCTCCGGCCGCGGCGCCCGATGCGCGGGGCGGCTCAGTCCTGGGTGTAGAAGTGAGGCCGCAACTCGGCCTCCGGGATATACCGCAGCGCTTGCCGGTAGATGGCGTGCAGCGTGCCCTTGTCCAGCTCAGCGTGGAGAACGATGGTCAGATTCTGGCGGGCGCCGCCGGGCAGCACTCGCCGGAGCTTGATATGACTGCCACGCTGCGACACGCGCTGGAACCCGAGAGCGGCCAAGATGCGGAGCAGATCCTGGCCCGAGAGCCTTCGGAGCTTCGCCATCAGGCTACCGCTTCCAGCTCCATGGTCGCCAGGACGGTGGGGTCCGCGCTCAGACCCAGTTCTGCCAGGTCCTCACCCTCCAGGTGCAGCGCAATGGCCTCGCGGATGTTGACCGCCAGCTCGTCCAGCGTGGGGGCTTCGGTGACCACGGGAAGGTCGAGACACTCGGCGACGAACTGCTTCTCGCCGCGGGAAATCCGCACCTGGATCGTTCGCTTCAAGGGCCGCTCCTGGGCTATATGGTACCGCAGCGCGGCCGAGCCCGCACCCGCGCGGGGGACGGCGGGCAACACGGCTGAAAGCCTCACCCCACGCCAGGCCCCCGCCTACCTCGTCAGCCACTCGGTGATGTTCTGCACCGTGCGCCGCACCATGGGGTGCGCGATCGTAGCGGGGCTGTGGCCCGGCACGAAGACCCCCACTTTGCCCTTCCCGTAGGAATGCGCCCAGCCCTGGGCCGCCCGGCCGTGTTCGGCGGAGTGGCTCTCCATGAATACCGAGGTTTGGCTCTCGTCCATCTCCACCTCGTATTCCTCGTCCGCCACCGTGAACGGCGTCACCCCCTCGGTCAATTCCCCCATCTTGCCCGTGGGTTTGACTTCGATATTCACAATGGCGGGGTGGCGGATGAACCAGGCTCTGGCCACGCGGGAAACGCCTCCGCCTTTCGGGTAGTTGCCAAAGCCGTCGTGATACAGGAAGAGCCGGCCGCCGGCCTTCACGTACTCCTCGAACTTCTGCTCCTGGGCGGGCGTCAGCCAGCAGGCATCCCTGCGGTTGACCGCCGGGTTGGTGTCGCGCTCCCTGTAGAACGTCACATACTCACGCCCTTCCCGGCTCAGGATGATCAGGTCGAACTGGCTGAAGTCCTCCCAGGGAACCGCGTAGTCCATTATGGTGACGGCTTCCCAGCCCGCCTTGCGCAATCTCCCGGCCAGCGCAGCGTCCAGCGGGGCCACGGCGTGGTAAGCGTCTCCCAGAATGGCCAGCACGCGCCTCTTGCGTGCGCCCGTCTGCTGGTCCGCGCTACGCCCGGAGCCGGCGGCCAGCGCCCCCAGGCTCGAAGCCGCGGCGGTGTGAAGAAGTTGTCTTCGGGTCGTGTGCATCGGCTGCCTCCGTTCTGCGTCATGCCGTCGCGGACAGCCCTTCGAAGGCCGCGCTGCCCGCGATCTCGCCCAGATCCCATCCGCGCCGGTACTCGCGGGCCAGATACCGGTTGGCTTCACGGCAGTTGGTGATTCGAAACGCGTGCGGGTCCCATTCCACGCGGTGGCCCGCGCGCAGAGCGATGTTTCCGAGCTGGTAGGCTTCGGTGAACGGGCCGGAGTAGCCGAAATGACAGCCCGGCTGGCGGCCCGTCCGGATGGCCACCACCCAGTCCCGGTGCACCTCCTCGCGGCCCCAAGCCCGCTGCGGCGGCGGAGCGATGGGGTCTGTCTTCTGCCCCTGATACGGGCCGCGGCCCGCCGGCAAGCTGCCCTTGGTGCCGATCCAGACCAGACCTCCGCCCATGCCCGCGGGCGGCCGCTTGCCGCCCTCATACCAGTAGACTTTGAGCGGCGGGTGCACACCGCGCGCGGCCCACTCGAACCGTATGACGCTCCAGTCCGGGTACATCTCGCGCCTCATGCCGCTGGTTTCGACCACCTCGACGGCCGAGGGCGCTCCCAGGTCGAGCGCCCAGAACAGCACGTTCAGGCTGTGCGGAGCGATGTCGCCCAGTGCGCCGCTGCCGAACTCGATCCACCCGCGCCACACGAAGGGATGATACACCACCCCCAGCGGAGGCACCGGGCTCAGCCCGGCGTCCTTGAAATCGGACTGGTGCCTTTTTTCGGGCGCGGGATCGTAGACGGGGTGCCTTTCCGGATAGCGCGCCAGAAACGGGCGGACCGGCGCGGGGCCAAGCCACATATCCCAATCCAGCGTGCGCGGGGGGGCTTCCTCGCCCGGCGGGCGGTCGTAGCCCTGCGGCCAGATGGGACGGTCCGTGGTCGCGTGCACCTCGGTGATTTCGCCCAGCGCGCCTGACTGAATCAGTTCGACCGTGCGCAACGTGCCCCGCGCCGAAGCGCTCTCGGTTCCCATCTGTGTGATGGTCTTGGTCTCGGCCGCCACGCGGGCCATCACCCGGGCCTCCTGCACCGTCTGGACCAGCGGCTTCTGGCAGTAGACGTGCACGCCGTGCTTCATCGCCCACACGCTGATGTACGCGTGGCTGTGATCGGGCGTGGCCACCGCTACGCCGTCGAGCTTCTCGCGCTCGATCATCTTCCGGAAATCACCGTATTTCGCGGCCTTCGGGTACTCGGCGGCGCGGAGGTCCACCATTTCCGAGTCCACGTCGCACAACGCCGCGATGTGGGCCCCGCCCTTCTCCAGGGCGCGCGCATCGCGTACGCCCTGGCCGGCCAGGCCGATGATCCCCACCTTTGGCCTCTCGTTCGCCGCGTAGCCCCGGGCCAGCCCGGAGGGCAGGATCGTGAACGCACTAGCGGCGCCTCTCAGCCACTCGCGCCGGTTGATAGCGGTGACTGAATCGGGCTGTGACATAGTCCACCACCGGCCGCACGGGGGCGAATTGACGCGCCCCCCGGCCTGAAGGGAGTATACATCGTCTTCCCACGTGGCGCAGGCTTCAGCCTGCGGCCTCCTCCGCATCGGCCGCGACGTGGCGCAGCCTTCAGCCTGCGGCCGGCCGCGACGTGGCGCAGGCTTCAGCCTGCGGCCGGCCGCGACGTGGCGCAGGCTTCAGCCTGCGGCCGGCCGCGACGTGGCGCAGCCTTCAGCCTGCGGCCTCCTCCGCATCGCGCGCGACGTGGCGCAGGCTTCAGCCTGCGACCTCCTCTGCATCGCGCGCGACGTGGCGCAGCCTTCAGCCTGCGCCCTCCTCCGCATCGGTGGCGCAGGCTTCAGCCTGCGGCCTCCTGCGCATCGGTGGCGCAGGCTTCAGCCTGCGACCTCCTCTGCATCGCGCGCGACGTGGCGCAGGCTTCAGCCTGCGACCTCCTCCGCATCGGCCGCCACGTCGCGCAGCCTTCAGCCTGCGCCCTCCTCCGCATCGGCCGCCACGTCGCGCAGCCTTCAGCCTGCGCCCTCCTCCGCATCACGCGCGACGTGGCGCAGGCTTCAGCCTGCGGCCTCCTCCGCATCGCGCGCGACGTGGCGCGGCCTTCAGCCTGCGCCCTCCTCCGCATCGCGCGCGACGTCGCGCAGCCTTCAGCCTGCGGCCTCCTCCGCATCGCGCGCGACGTCGCGCAGCCTTCAGCCTGCGGCCTCCTCCGCATCGCGCGCGACGTGGCGCAGCCTTCAGCCTGCGGCCTCCTCCGCATCACGCGCGACGTGGCGCAGGCTTCAGCCTGCGGCCTCCTCCGCATCGCGCGCGACGTGGCGCAGCCTTCAGCCTGCGCCCTCCTCCGCATCACGCGCGACGTGGCGCAGGCTTCAGCCTGCGCCCTCCTCCGCATCGCGCGCGACGTGGCGCAGCCTTCAGCCTGCGCCCTCCTCCGCATCACGCGCGACGTGGCGCAGGCTTCAGCCTGCGCCCTCCTCCGCATCACGCGCGACGTGGCGCAGGCTTCAGCCTGCGCCCTCCTCCGCATCACGCGCGACGTGGCGCAGGCTTCAGCCTGCGGCCTCCTCTGCATCGCGCGCGACGTGGCGCAGCCTTCAGCCTGCGCCCTCCTCCGCATCGGCCGCCACGTGGCGCAGCCTTCAGCCTGCGCCCTCCTCCGCATCGGCCGCCACGTGGCGCAGGCTTCAGCCTGCGCCCTCCTCCGCATCGGCCGCCACGTGGCGCGGCCTTCAGCCTGCGGCCTCCTCCGCATCGGCCGCCACGTGGCGCGGCCTTCAGCCTGCGCCCTCCTCCGCATCGGTCGCCACGTGGCGCAGGCTTCAGCCTGCGCCCTCCTCTGCATCGCGCGCGACGTGGCGCAGCCTTCAGCCTGCGCCCTCCTCTGAATTTCAATCCACGCGCCCCACGCGGGGCGCGACGGCTTCCCATGGTCTGATCGCCAGCGATAACCAATTTCAATCCACGCGCCCCACGCGGGGCGCGACCTAAGCCCCGGATCCGCGCCAGGTGCTGATCCAATTTCAATCCACGCGCCCCACGCGGGGCGCGACGACCCCGACGTCTTCGAGGCGCTGAAGCAGCGCAATTTCAATCCACGCGTCCCACGCGGGGCGCGACTCCCGCAACCAAGCCAGATACTCCGGCATTGTCCATTTCAATCCACGCGCCCCACGCGGGGCGCGACGTCAGCCCCCGGTCCGGGTAAACCCCGTGCTGTGATTTCAATCCACGCGCCCCACGCGGGGCGCGACCCTGAGCCATGTCCCACTCCCACGCCCGGTTCTCATTTCAATCCACGCGCCCCACGCGGGGCGCGACGATGGAGGCCCCCGGTGTACTCGTCGTACTTGGTATTTCAATCCACGCGCCCCACGCGGGGCGCGACCCCCCCATCCCCAACCCCTTCAAAACCCTGCCCCTACAACCCACTTTCCGCGCACCTGCCCTCCCCACCCTCTCCGCCCCACACCTCCC
>VFZS01000070.1 GCA_016871095.1 Acidobacteriota bacterium | reverse complement strand
CTTCTGGCTGCCGGCTTCGACAAAACGAATCTACCGATCCCATGGCTCCACGGCAAGCGCCTGCGGCTGGTTTTCGGATGACAGGCCTCTTGTTAGGTCAGGAACTTCGCGTGGGAATCCAGGCTAGCGCAGAATGCCGCCGGGCCTTCAGGAAGACCGCCCGCAACATGGATTCACTCAATCGTCCGGTCGAGGTGTTCTGCTGGCTGGGGTGATACGAGCTGACGAGCGGCGGCAGGTCCGGCGCGACACGATGCAACCGGTTGTGTTCAAAGGGGAAATCCGAGCGCCGGAAGATCCGCCCGCGATCGCGGAGGATCGACAGGTATACCTGGAAGGCCAGCCGGCCCAAGGCCACCACCACGCGGAGGTCAGCCAGCAGGTCCAGTTCTCTCTCCAGATAGGGGCGGCAGTTGCGGATCTCCTCGGGCCGGGGCTTGTTGGCGGGCGGTGCGCAGCGCACCGCTGCTGTGATGTAGGCTCCGTGAAGCGTGAGGCCGTCGTCGCGGGAGCGGCTGGCGGGCTGGCTGGCGAACCCGGTCGAGTGCAGCACCCGGAACAGCAGATCTCCCGAGGCGTCTCCGGTGAACATACGGCCGGTGCGGTTGGAGCCGTGCGCCCCGGGGGCCAGGCCGATGATGAGCAGGCGCGCCTCCGGGTCGCCGAAGGAGGGCACCGGTTTGCCCCAGTACGCCCAGTCCCGCCAGGCCCGGCGGCGAGCAGCGGCCACCTGGGCGCACCAGCCCCGCAAGCGCGGACAGCCCTCGCAGGCGATGACTTCTTGCTGCAACAGGCGGAGGGTATCGGGCATGGCGGTGTTCCGTCTACTTCCCTATTGTGGACGATGGCGGTATGATTGCCTTGGAGGTCTATCACGTGAAGCCCCCTGTCAGCCGCCGAGGTTTCCTGGGCGCGGCGTCCGCCGCCACTGCGGGCGCCGGCCTGGCCGCGTCCGCCGCCAACTCAAGCCTTGCCGTGTTGGGAGGCAAGCCGGTGCGCACTGCGGCGTTTCCCTCCTGGCCGCGTTTCAACAAGCTCGAAGAGCACGCCTGGACGGAGGTGCTCCGCAGCGGCAAGTGGTTCCGTGGATACGGCAAGCAGGTGGAACGCTTCGAGCAGGCTTACGCCCAGCTCACCGGCGCCAGGCACTGCCTGGCTACGGCCAACGGCACCAGCGCCCTGTTCACTTCGCTGAACGCCTTGGGCGTAGGCCCGGGCGACGAGGTCCTGGTGCCCCCGTACACCTTCGTCGCCACCATCAACGTAGTGCTGCTCCAGCACGCGCTGCCGGTCTTCGTGGACAGCGACTTGGAAACCTCGCAGATGGACCCCGCCAGGATCGGGGCACTGATCACCGAGCGCACCAAGGCCATCATCCCGGTCCACCTGGGCGGCTCGGCCGCGGACCTGGATTCCATACTGCCCATCGCCCGCAAGTACAGGATCCCGGTCATCGAGGACGCCTGCCAGGCCCACATGGGCGAATGGCGCGGGCGCAAGATGGGGACGCTGGGCGACACCGGCTGCTTCAGCTTCCAGGCCTCGAAGAACCTCAACTCGGGCGAGGGCGGCGCCATTTTGACGGCCAGCGAGGACCTGGTCGAGAAGTGCTACGCCTTCCACAACAACGGACGGGGCCGTAAGACCTCCAGCTACGACTTCTCCTACCACGCCAGCGGGGCCAACCTGCGCATGACCGAGTTCCAGGCCACGCTTCTTATCGCCCAAATGACCCGGCTGGAGGAGCAGGCCAAAACCCGCGAGGACAACGCGCGGTATCTCACCAGCCTGCTCAAGGAGATCCCGGGCATCAAGCCGGCCCGCATGTACGCGGGCTGCACGCGCAACGCCTACCACCTGTACATGCTCCGCTACCTCAAGGAGCAGTTCGCCGGCGTTCAGCGGGCGACCTTCTTGAAGGCGCTGCGGGCCGAGGGCGTACCTTGCTCGGGCGGCTACGACCCGCTCAACAAGGAGCCATTCCTCAAGAATGTGCTGAGCTCACCCGGTTACCGGGCCATCTTCCCGGCGGAGCGGCTCCGGCGCTGGGAGCAGCAGAACCAGTGCCCCGCCAACGACCGGCTGTGCCAGGAGGCGGTGTGGTTCACGCAGAACATGATGCTGGGCACGCGCGCGGACATGGATCAGATTGCGGAGGCCGTCCGCAAGATCCAGGCCCAGGCGGGGAAACTGGCGAAGGCGTAGGAAAGGCCAGAGGCAACAGGGACAGCCCCTTGACAGCCCTGCCGCAGGTGTGCTAAATTCTTAGCATGGGGCTGATTTTTTAGCAGACTGGCTGGGAGGACGCCCCGTGAGCACCGCCGCCTTCGCCCACCTGAGCCGCCGCGAGCGCCAGATCATGGACCTGCTCTATCAGCACGGCCGCCTGAGCGCCGCCGAGGTCCATGCGCGGCTGCCCGACCCGCCCAGCTACTCGGCGGTGCGCGCCCTGCTGCGCGTGCTGGAACAAAAAGGGCACGTGCGGCATCAAGAAGAAGGAATGCGTTACGTCTTCCTGCCCAAGGTCACCCGCGAGAAAGCCAAGCGCTCGGCGCTGGCGCACCTGGTCAAGACCTTCTTCGGCGGCTCTCCCGGGCAGGCCGCGGCGGCTCTGCTGGACGCCTCGGCCGGCGAGCTGACCGGGGAAGAACTGGAGCGCCTCGCGGGCCTGATCGAGAGAGCCCGAAGGGAGGGCCGATGAGCGGCGGGTGGGAGTTCCTGCTGGATGTGGCCGCCAAGGGGACGGTGGTGCTGGGGGCGGCGTTCCTGGGGAGCCTGCTGCTGCGGCGGGCTTCCGCCTCGACCAGGCACCTGCTGTGGACGCTGGCCCTGGCGAGCGTGCTTCTGCTGCCAGTGCTCTCCGGCCTGCTGCCTGACTGGGAGGCGCCAGTGCTGCCAAGGGCGCCCGAAGTGCTGGCTGGGCCCGGCGGGGCGGTCCCGCTTGACCGCGCTCCGGCCACTCCGAACTGGCCCAAACTCGCGGCGGCGGTGTGGGCAGGAGGAGCCTTGCTGATTCTGGCGCGGCTGCTTCTCGGAATGGCGCGGCTGCGGCGGGTGGCCCGGCGCGCGCTTTCGGTCGAGGATCCGGAGTGGCTGGACCTGCTTGAGGAGTCATCTCGCAGACTGAAGATCGTTGTGGCGGTGCGGCTGCTTGAATCCCGCGAGGTGGCCCTGCCCATGACCTGGGGCCTGCGCCGGCCGGTGGTGCTGCTGCCGGGTGACGTTGAACAGTGGCCGCGGGAGAGGCGGCAGGTGGTGCTGGTGCACGAGCTGGCGCACGTCAAGCGGCGTGACTGCCTTACCCAGATCCTGGCGCAGGCGGCCTGTGCGCTGCACTGGTTCAATCCGCTGGCCTGGGCCGCGGCGCGGCGGTGCGCCATCGAGCGCGAGCGCGCCTGCGACGATCGGGTGCTCGAAGCGGGCACGCGGGCATCGGAATACGCCGGGCATCTGCTGGACATGGCCCGTTTGCTGCACTACCGGCAGGACTGGGCGCTGGCGGCCGTGGCGATGGCGCGGCGGTCGCACTTCGAGGGGCGCCTGGTGGCGATTCTGGACCCCGGTTTGCGTAGGGCGCGCTCGCGGCGGGCGGCTGTATTGACGGGAGTGGTCCTGGCGGCAGTGGCGTTTCCGCTGGCCGCGATGCGCCCGTGGCCGCCGACGGCCGGCGTTCTGTCTGGAGTGGTTTACGACGGCACCTATGCGGTGGTGCCAGGCGCCCAGGTGGTTCTTACAGACCGCGCGCGGCGGGTCGAGCGCAGGGCCGTGACCGACGGCGAGGGCGCCTATTCGTTCGGCGCGCTGCCGGCCGGACGTTATGACTGGGAAGTTCGCGCTCGTGGTTTCATGCGGCTCGGTGGGCGCGACATCGTGCTAGATGCCGGTAGCGCCCGCCGGCTCGACGCGGTGCTGCGGCTGGGCATGGTCAGGGAGACGATCGAGGTCCGCGGGACCATCCCGCCGGGCCCGGACCGGGGAAGACCATAGCGTAGTTATTCTCAAGCCTGAGGAGGTCAATAACATGAAGATGATCGGTGTGCTTGGAGTGTGGCTGTCCGCAACGATGGTGGCATCCGCGCAGGCGGGGAGCATCGCCGGCCGGGTGTGGGACCCCACCGGGGCGGTGGTTCCGGGTGCGGCCGTGGTGGTCACGAACCTAAGTGGTGGCGCGCCCCAGTCGGCGACCACCGGTGAAACCGGCGAGTACACCCTGGCGGGACTGGCCGCTGGCCGCTACGAGCTGGAAGTTCGCGCCAAGGGCTTCCAGTTGTTCCGGCGCCTGGGCCTGGAAGTGGGCGCCACGGGCGTGGTTCCGCTCAACGTGGTGCTCCGGGTGGGACAGATAACGGAGCGGCTCGAAGTGCGCGCCGAGGGCGCGCCGGGCGCCCCGGCGCACGGAGCGTTCCGCGTGGGTGGCAAGCTCGAACCCTTGAAGTTGATCCGGCAAGTCAGGCCCAGCTACCCGGAGCAGGCCAAGGCTCAGGGTATTCAAGGGACGGTGGTGCTGACGGCGGTGGTCCAGAAGGATGGTTCCGTGGACAGTGTCACCGTCATGAGCGGCGCCCATCCGTTGCTGGCCGCTGAAGCCCAGCGCGCGGTGCGGCAATACCGCTACCAGCCAAGCACGCTCAACGGCCAGCCGGTCGAGGTGCTGACGACCATCGAGGTGGACTTCCGGCTCGGCCGGTGAGGCTCTCTAGCGCGCCGGGGTCAGGGTCACCCGGCCCGTCGCGCCGCCGTAGCCGCCCGCCTGCGCGAGAGCCTCCTGGGCCTGGATCGCTCGCGGACTGCTTGCCGTTTGACGTTTACCGCCGCACGGTATATACTGGCGGTGGTGATTCGCTCTTTTCGCTGCGCTGAAACCGAGAGGGTCTTCTGCCGCGAGTTCAGCCGGAAGTTCCACGCCATTGCCCGGACCGCCAAGCGGCGTCTGGATCAGCTTCACGCGGCCGTCGGCCTGAGGGATCTGGCGATGATCCCAGGCGACCGCTTGGAAGCGTTGAGTGGAGACCGCCAAGGCCAGTACAGCGTCCGGATCAGCGACCAGTGGCGGATCTGCTTCCGTTGGGACGGTGCGGATGCGTCAGACGTGGAGATTGTGGATTACCACTGAGGAGTGTGCCATGCCGAAGAAGCCAACCATGCCTCCGATTCATCCCGGCGAGACGCTGTGGGAGGACTTCATGCAGCCATTGGGCCTCAGCGCCAACCGGCTCGCGCTGGAGCTTCATGTTCCGGTGACTCGTGTCAACGACATCGTGCGCGGCAGGAGGTCGGTCACCGCGGACACCGCCCTGCGGCTGTCTCGGTACTTCGGCACCAGCCCCCAGTTCTGGATGAACCTCCAGGCCAACCACGATCTGGAAGTGGCGCAGGACGCCCGTGGGGCACAGATCACGGACCGGGTAAAACCGCGCCGGGCGGCGTGAGGGCAACCGCGGCTCGACGCCGGCTCAGAGTCCGGCGGCAGGCCTGGAGGCCTACTCTACGGTCACTTCACCGGCGTCAGCGTCACCCGCTCGAGGTTCATGGCGTTGACGCCGGCGCGGGCGGCGGATTTCACCTGTAGAGTCTGCTCCCCGGCGGCGAGCTGGATCTCCCCCACCGGGAAGGTCTTGAACACCCAGTCGCCCTGGGTGTTGTCCACAGCGCCGGACGCCTGGGCGGCGCCCGCCGCGATGGTGAAGCCGGTCCCTTTGCTCGCGCCCGCGGCGCCGTAGGTGATCTCGACGCGGTAGCGCCCCGCCGCGGGAACGGCAAAGCTCCAGGTGGGGATGTCGTCGGGCCGGATCCAGCGGGTCACGAAGACGTGGCCCAGGAAGTTCTCCTTCTTGGCGCGCTGCTCGAAGCGGGTCTCGATTTCGCAGGACTCGGCGCCGAAGCGCAACATGCCTTGCGCATCGGGACGGATTACGTAAGGGCGCACCATGGGAGGCCCGTCGAGCGTGAGAGTCACCACGCTGGCGATCTCGTCGGGCGGCGCGGCGGGCAACGAGATGAGCACGTCGGCGCCTTCGCGGCGCACCGGCAGCTTAGCCGCGGGCTGGCCTAGTAACCGCGCCGAAAGCGCCTGGTTGTCCAGGCCCGGCACGCGCAGGACGCCGCCCGCGGGCCACTGGAACACGTGCAGGTACAGATTTGAGCCTTTGGCCGTGGCGCGCCCGAAGAACGGCAGCCGCGCGAACGGGCTGGCGGAGGTCTCGTAGATGGCCTCGCCGTTGACTTTCAGCCAGCGGCCCATGGCGCGCAGCCGGGTTTGAAACTCACTCTGAATGCGGCCGTCAGGCGCAGGCCCCACGTTCAAGAGCAGGTTGCCACCCTTGCTGACCACCTCGATCAGCATGCGTATGAGATCCCGTTCGGTCTTGAACTCGGTCTCATACTTGTTGTAGCCCCAGCTATCGGTGTTGATGGTGACGCAGGACTCCCACAGGATGGGCTTCCCCGAGGGATCCTGCATGCCCGTGGCCGGGACAAACTGCTCGGGGGTGCCGAAGTCGGCGCGATTGCCCGGGGCGCGCTTGTAGAGCCGGTCGTTGATAAGCGTGTTGGGCTGGAGTTTCCGGATGAAGTCGTAGACTTCGTCCGAGCGCATCTCCTCGATGGAGTGCTCCCACTCGCCGTCAAACCAGACGACGGCGATGTCGCCGTATCCGGTGAGCAACTCGCGCAACTGCTCCTTCATGAAGTCGATGAAGCGGGGCAGGTTGCCGCCCTTGGGATCGGCCACCTCCCAGGCGCGCTTGGGCACATAGTCGGGGTGATGCCAGTCCATGATGGAGTGGTAGAAGCCGAAGCGCAGGCCCTGGCGGCGGCAGGCGTCGGCCAGCAGTCTGAACGGGTCGCCGGCATACGGCGTGATCTCCATGTCGTAGTCGCTGACCTTGCTGCGGTAAATCGAGAAGCCGTCGTGGTGCTTCGAGGTGATGACCACGTAACGCACGCCGGCCTCGCGCGCCAGGCCCGCCCAGGCGTCAGCGTTGAAGTTGACGGGGTTGAAGGCGCGGGCGAACTTGTCGTACTCGGCCTGGGGGACCTGGAAGCGGTGGCGGGCCCACTCGTGGCGTCCGATGACCGCGTAAGGTCCCCAGTGGATGAACAGGCCGAACTTGGCGTCACGGAACCAGCGGGTGCGCTCGGCCTCGGGCAGCGGCTTCTGCGAGGGCCGGGCGGCCAGCGTCAGAGCGCCAAGCAGCAAGGAGAGAGCGATCTTGAGTGCCATAACCAGCAGCCTAGCGCATCAGGCCGCGGCGGTGTTGGCGGCGCGCTGGATCACCAGTAGCGTGACGTCGTCGGCCTGCTGGACGCCGCGCGCATGGAGTTGCACCGCGGCGATGATTCTTTCGACGAGTTCGGCGGCGGACAATCCGCGGTTCTCCCGGACCAGAGCCACCAGCGCCGCCTCGCCGAACTCCTCGTCCGCGGCGTTGACGGCCTCGGTCACTCCGTCCGAGTGGATGAGCAGCAGGTCGCCCGGACCGAAGGGAACGACCGCTTCCTCGAAGGAGGCGCCCTCCATCATGTTTGGCTGTTAAGTCATACGCGGCGTCATAAATCCTCGCGCATCACGGCGACCACTCGCTTACGCTCGGGGCTCGGTTACAGGCGCGATTCCGCAAGCGAGCCGCGACCGTCAGAAGGGGTGAAAGAATCGGCTCGGCGGTGCGGGCGGCAGGCCAAACTGCCTGCCCCACGCTGCAATCAGGGCACTTAGCCCATCGTGGGGCAGGCGGTTTCGCCTGCCCGCACGCCCCACTCCCGGGCTTCAGGATCATTCCTGGACTGGAAAACGCTGGGGGGTCAGAAAGCCTCCCGGGTCTTGGCGGCATAGACGCCTTCCACCGGGGAGAGGCGGTACTTGAACGAATAGGACTGCCCGGCCGGGATGCGGGTGGGGCGCCATGGGATAGGCGTTGGCGCTCCAACTGTCGATGCCTCCCACGCCCATCTGCTTCCAGTCGAGGTTGAGATAGACCTGCGGGTGCCGCTGCATCTGGAAGGTGTAGCCGGCCCGGTCGATCTCTTCCTTGGTGTAGTGACGCGCCGCCACACTCAAAGCCGGCGCGCCCACGGCCAGCAGGCCGATGCCCTGGGCGTTGGTGAGCGCCACCCAGCGCACGTCGGTCTTGTTGCCGTTCTCCTGCGGGCGGGAGTAGTCCACCCACGCCCGGTTCACCGTGGACTGGTACACCCCCACGCGCTCGAACTGGCGGTCAATGTACGTCTCGACCGGCCCGCGCCCGTACCAGGCGAGGTTCACCAGGCCCGGCGCCAGCACCAGCTCCGTGCCGAAGCGCGGCATCATGGCGACCGGTTTCGGGCCGGGGCTGTAGGCGCACTCCACGATGATGTCACCCGTGCCGTACACGGTGTAGGTCATCGCATACTCCGCTTCGACCCGCGGCAGGCCCGCTTTCACCATGATCCGCGCCGACCGGTCATCGACCTTCTCAACCCGCGTCTCCCTGACCTGCCAGCCGGGGCCCGCGTCGCGCCAAATGTAGATGTCGTTCTCCGGACGCACGCGCCCGCGCAAGTTCTTCCACGCGCCGCGGTCGTTGTCGGTAGGAGCGCGCCAGAAATCGGGCCGGGGGCCCCGCTCCAGCAGGCGCACTCCCTGGTAGCGGTATGACGTGATCAGGCCCGCGCGCTTGTCAAATCGCAGCGAGAAGGTCTTGCCCGTGATGCTGACCTCTCCGTCGCTGTCCTTCACCTGGAGGGATGCAGCCTTGGCGGCGTGGAAGCGCGGCGCGGGCCAGCTCGGCCGAGGGGTAGACCATCATGGTGGCGTGGGGTCGTTCCGCGCCGATTTGGAGGACGGCGACGGTGTCCCATTCCGGACGGTCGGCGGCTGAAGCCCCCGCGGCGAACAGGGCGGCAAGCAGCACTCCAGGCAGCCTGGCGATTCCTCCGGTACCTTTCGACGTTATCGCAAACAGGCAACCGCCGCTCGAATCTAGGAAGCACACTCAACCTGTCCGGAAGTCCAGGCCGGGAATTACTGCTAAGATCGAAGGCCAAGCCCGATCGGGCAGGGAATTGCTTTCCAGGAGGTCGATGGATGAACCGACGATCGTTTCTCGCCGGCACGCTGGGAGCCGCAGCGGCGCCGGCTCCCGCGGAGCGCGGGCTGCGCTGTCGCGCCGGCGGCGGCTTCAAGATCCTCGCCATTACCGATTTGCATTACAGACCGGCTCCCGATGTGCACGGCATAGCTCTCACCGAGCGGCTGATTGAGATCGAGCGGCCCGACTTGGTCATCGTGACCGGCGACTGCTTGTCCGGCAAAGACTGCGAATCCCCGCAGGCCGTGCGGACCGCCATCGGACACATCGCCGCGGCCATGGAGAAGAAGCAGGTCCCCTGGGCCATCACCTTCGGAAATCACGATCAGGAGCATTTTCCGAAAACCGGCCTCGACAAGGATGCCGTGCTCGCCATCTACGCCGGCCACCGGCACAACCTCAACGCCGGCTACGCGCGCGGCCTCTCGGGCGCCGGCAACAAGCACCTCTTGGTCTGGAATGCGGCCGGAACCAGGCCCGCCTATTGCCTCTGGCTGGTGGATTCCAACGAGTACATCACCGAGGGGAAGAACACCTACTACGACTGGATTCACGCCGATCAGATTCACTGGTACTGCCGGACTTCAGTTGAGCTGGAGAAACAGTACGGGAGCAAGGTGCCGGGGCTGATGTTCTTCCACATCCCGCTGCGCGAGTTCAACGACATGGTCAACCACGCCAAGATCATCGGCGTGCGGCACGAGCCGGAGGCGCCTTCGCCCATCAACAGCGGGCTGTTCGCCGCCGTTCTGGAGCGGGGCGACGTGCGCGGCATCTACTGCGGCCATGACCACTCCAACAACTACGTGGGCCGCTGGAAAGGCGTGGAGCTTGGTTATGTCGCCTCGGCCGGCCACCGGGCTTATCCCAGCGTGGAGCCGGACGACCCCTCCAACGGGAAGGTGCGCGGCGGACGGGTCTTCCTCATCTCCGAGGGCTCTCCGGCCCGCCACAAGACCTGGATGCGCTTCAAGGACGGAGCGGTGAACTGGGAGTTCGAATCCGAGGCCTACACGGACTATCAGTTGAAGCGATAGCGTTACAGCGCTTCCCCCGTGTGTCACGGTCTCGAGACGCCCCCGGGCGGAGAAGCCCGGCAGCGCGGCGAATGTGATATCCTGCCTGCGTTCCGTACAGGGAGGTCAATCATGAGTGGCGACACTGCTGCGCGGCCGGCCATGGGCCGCCGCGCTTTCATGCATTGCGCGGCGGCCGCCGGCGCGGCCGTGCCGCTCGTCGCGGCGCCGCCCGCCGCCCGGCCCGCCAAGCTGAAGATCTCGGTCCTCTCCTACTCCTTCCGAGGGTTGCTCAAGGAAGGGAAGATGGACGTCTTCGGCTATCTGGAGAGCTGCAAGCACCGCTACCGGCTGGACGCCGCCGACATCTGGAACGGCTTTTTGATCAGCACCGAGGAGAGTTACATCAAGAAGATCCGGGAGGCTCTGGACGAGCGCGAGATGGCGCTGGCCGACCTGTGCGTGGACCAGGCCCACATCTGGGAGGACGATCCCGCCCTCCGTGAGAAGAACCACCAGAACGCCCTGGCACATCTGAAAGCGGCCTCCATGCTGGGCGCGCGGTTCATGCGGGTGGACGCGGGCTGCCGCGCCGACACGTGGACCGCGGAGCAGTTCGACCACATCGTAAAGCGCTACCGGGAGTATGCGCAGTACGCTCACGACCACGGCTTCAAGATGGGCGCGGAGAACCACTGGGGCGCCGAGCGGATCTGGGCCAACCTGCGGAAGCTGTATCAGGCGGTGAACCATCCCGGGTTCGGGCTCTCGATCCACATCGGGGGCTGGCCGGGCTCAGACGCCGAGAAGGCGGCGGCGGACCGCGAGGTGGCGCCCTGGGCATGCCACACGCATATCCCCTGGAACATCACGGAGGGACCGCTGGAGGAGAAGCTGGCCAACCTGTGGAACGCCGGCTACACGGGCTACTACAGCGCCGAGCACCATTCCGGGCGGGATGAGTACGCCGAGGTGGCCATCCAGTTGGCCAAAATACGCGACGTGCTGGAGCGCTTCCGCACCGGCCCGAGCAAGTTTCTTCAGAAGAGAGCTTAGTTGCGCGCCGGCTCGCCGGTGGTGCGCACGCGGCGGAAGGAGCCCAGGTCGAAGAAGCTGCCAATGCCCACCTTGCCGGCCCCGTGGGTGGCATCCACGGCCTGCATCGAAGGTGAGGTGGTCCCGTTGACGAACACCTCGACCTTGCCGGTTCGCCCATCGTAGATCAGGCGCACCTTGTGCCACTCCTCGCTCGTCAGCGTGGCGGGGCCTTCCAGGCTGCTGATGCGCACCCGGTCGCCGCCGTTCACCTGGAAGATGCCGTTGTGCTGCGCGGCCTGTTTGCCGGTGTCCACCGAGAGGTGGGCGTAGTTGAAGTGGTCTGCATCGCGCCAGGCGTAGACGATGATCAGCGAGGTGCGGCGGCCGCGCGCCGACTCCGGCTCCTTCTTCACCTCCGCTTCAACGGTGACGCGCAGGTAGTCAGGCGTCTCGGCCAGGGCGAACTGGGTCGGTCTGCGCGGCTGCGTCGAGGGCCGCGGCACCAGCAGCTCCAGCGTGTCCACGCCGCCCTCGCGGCTCACCTTCCAGTCCGCGGCGATGGGGACTCGCCAGCGCAGCCCGAAGACGTCGACCGTATCGGCCCCAGCGGAGCTCAAGGCCAGCGCCAGCAGGATGGTCATCCGCATGGCTGCACTCCTTCTGGCAAGTCCAGCACCGCCGGGCCGTGGCTATAGTGGGGCAAGTATCTCACGAATCCCAGCCGGGACGCAGTCGCCTCGAAGAAGGCTCTGTCCGCGGTCCAGAATTCGCAGCCGCGAAGCTGGGCCAGTGCGGCGTAGAGGGCGTCGTACACCGTTGGCTGGTTGAACTGATCGGCGATCTGGCGGGCGAGCAGGCGCAGTTCCACGGGGCTGACGATCTCGACCGGAGCGCGATCCAGGATCGCGAAAGCACCTGGGGCGTCGCCAGGGTCCAGCCGGCCGGTATGAACACACCTGCGGATGACGCTGTCCACCTCGTAAGGGAAGATGGGCGGGGCGATCAGCCGCACGCCCGCGGCTATGGAGTCTCTCACCAAACGGCGCGCCGTGTGGCTGTCCCTCTCGCTTTCCAGCGCCAGCTTCACGATAAGGCTGGCATCCACGCAGCGTTCAGTCATTGCTGGCCGGCGCGTTCCTGGCGAATCTGCCGGACCTCTTCCACGGCATCAACAGCGCCCCGCAGGCGCGCGCGAAGAGCGTCACATTCAGCCAGCCAGGCATCCAGGTCAGCCACGCGCTGCGGCCCGGCGTCCTCGAGCGACAGTTGCTCGCAGACGTGCGCCACCAGCAGCAGTCTCTCGGCAGGAGGGAGCTGCGACACAAGGCGTTCGACCTCGACCAGGCTGGCTCGATCAGCCATGATTCACCCCCGCCCAAAGGCGTCCACTTCAGATTATCTCAAGAAGCGGTCCCCTTCACACGCCGACCGGCAGATCCAGCACGGCCGGGCCGTGCTGCATGCCGGCGTAGGGATAGACGGCGACGTGCACGGCGCCTTTGTGCTCGCGCCTGAGGCGCGCGATTACCTCCGCCCACGAGCGCAGGCCCACGGTCTCGGGCGGGAAGTAGGGGTTGTCCAGCTCGCGCTGCTGGAGGTACTGCGTGTACAACAGCACCTGGCGGGCCTGCCGGAACCGCTTGCGCCGCGCGTCGCGCTGCGCGAACCAGGAGCCGCCGCGGTTGAACTGGACCTCGTCCAGGTAGTGCCACACGAACTCGCCCATGGGGTTCTGGTTGATCACCACGATGCTGCCCCCCGCCTTCAGCCCGCGCCCGCCCCAGTGGAAATGCTCATGGAGCTGCGAGCCCTTGGGGTAGGCGTTCACCACGATGACGTCGGCGTCGTGGGCGTAGTCGGTGTACAGATGATTGACCGCGTAGCGCGCGGCCCGATGGTGAGCCTTGACGATGTCGCCAGCCACCACGTGCACCGAGCGGCGGTCCTGGTTGTAGACGACCTGGACGCTGAAATCCACGCCCACCCTGCGGGCGGCTTCGATCATGTCCTGCCGCTGCTCGTTGTCCCACATATAGTAGATGGGAAC
>VFZS01000069.1 GCA_016871095.1 Acidobacteriota bacterium | reverse complement strand
TGCTGCTGTGGAGCGCCGCCGGCTGCGCCGGCGCGGACTCCGAGCCGGTCCAACTGATCATCGCCTTGAACGACCAGGCCGCGGCCCGCTACCGGCAGGCCCGCTACGCCGAGGCCGAGCCGTTGTACCGCCGCGCACTGGCGCTCGCCGAGAGCGCCTTGGGGCCGGAGCACCACCAGGTGGCCCTGATCGCGAGCAACCTGGGTGCGCTGGAGATGGCGCGGGGTCGCTACGCCGACGCGGAACGGCATTATCGCCGCGCTCTGTCCATCGATGAGCGTGCCTCCAGCAATAACCCCCACGTGATCACCGTGTGCAACAACCTGGGCACTCTGTATTCCAAACAGGCGCGCTACGCCGAGGCCGAGCAGTGCTATCAGCGCGCCTTGTCGATCAGCGAGAAGCACTTCGGCGCGGATCATCCCGAGGGGGCCACGATTCGCAACAACCTGGCCGAGCTCTTCGTCCAGCGGAACGAGCTCGCCAAGGCCGAGAAGTACTACCGCGCCGCTCTGGCCGTCCACGAGAAGCACTCGGGACCCGAGCATCCCGTGGTGGCCACCGTACTCAACAACCTGGCGGAACTCAACCGCAATCAGCGCAGGTTCTCGAAGGCTGAGGAATGCCAGCGCCGGGCGCTGGCCATCCGCGAGAAGGCTCTGGGCGCGGAGCACCCGGAGGTGGCCATCACGCTGAACAACGTGGCCGCGCTGCTTCACGCCCAGGGCCGCCTGGAGGACGCCGAGCCTTTGGCCCGGCGCGCACTGGCGATCCGGGAGAAAGTCCATGGCCCCGACCACCCTGAAACCGCCACGGCCTGGAACAACCTGGGGCAACTGCTGGCCGAGCGGGGCCAGCACGCCGAGGCCGAGGAGATGTTCCGGCGGGCCCTGGCCACATGGGAGCGAACGCTGGGGCCTCAGCACCCCCGAGTGGCTGCCTGCCTGAACAACCTGGCGGCTCACTACGCGCGGCAGCGGACCTTCCCCCGGGCGGAGCCGCTGTACCAGCGTGCCCTGTCCATCTGGGAAGAGCGCTTCGGTCTGGACGACCCGAATGTCGCGACGGCCCTGGAGGGCTACTCCCTGATGCTCCGGCAGTCCGGCCGGGGCAAGGAAGCCCGGCCCATGGAGGCGCGTGCCCGGGCCATTCGCGAGCGCCAACTCCAGGACAACCTGGCGCAGCACTGGGTGGACGCGCGCGACCCGCGGGCCTCCAGCCAGAGCCTCCGGAATGGGGGGCGCTAGCCCGAGGCGGCTGTCAAGGAAGGCGGGTAACCCTAGATTTTACATGTGGTTAGCGGGACACATCCAGTTTACCTGCGGTTAAGGCCATTTAAGCGCCGACTGCCTTGCGCAGCGCGCCGCCTGGGTCCAGCATGGCCAAGAAGTGGGAGTTGTGCCCCAGCCAAGGAGTGACTGTTCCATGAGAGTTCCCCAGCGAGTTCAGGCGGTGGTGTGCCTGTTTGGCGCCTGCCTGTTCGCCCAGGTGACGGGTCGGGTGACCGGTTCGGTGGTGGATGCCTCGGGCGCGGTAATCCCCGGGGCCTCCGTCAACCTGTGCCTGCCCGGCAGCCAGGCGCCGGTTTTCTCGACCACCACCACCAGCGACGGCCTGTTCACCATCGCCGCCGTGCGGCCCGAGTTCTACGACGTGGTCGTCGAGTCGGCGGGCTTTCTGCGGGTAGTGCTGCCCAGGGTGAAGGTGGATCCGGGCCGGGAGACGGCGCTGCCCCAGGTCAAGCTCGAGTTGGCCTCGGTCAGCCAGACCATCGAGGTAGCGGCCAACGTCCAGACGGTCCAGACGGCCAACGCCGAGATCACCACCAGCGTCACCAACGAGCAGGTACGGGACCTGCCGGTGCTGGACCGCGACGTACTGCGGCTGCTGCTCACGCAGCCCGGCGTCAACCTCGGCCGGGGCGGCAACGCCGTGGTCAACGGGCAGCGGGCCTCTTTCTCGAACCTGACGCTGGACGGCATCAGCGTTCAGGACAACCTCTTCCGCGAGAACACCCTGCGCTTCTCCCCCAACCGGCTCACCATCGACCAGGTCGCGGAGATGACCATCTCGACCTCGAACACCTCGGCGGCCGCGCAAGGCGGCTCCTCGCAGGTCATCATGGTGACGCGCTCGGGATCGAATCAGTATCACGGCTCGGCCTACTGGTACAACCGCAACAACGCCGCCGCCGCCAACGACTGGTTCAATAACGCCGACGAGGTTGAAAAACCCTTTCTGAACCAGAACCAGCTTGGGGCCTCGCTGGGCGGACCGGTGAAGAAAGACAAGCTGCTGTTCTTTTTCAACTACGAGGTCTACCGCCGCAAGGAGCAGTACCTGGCCAACCGCACCATCCTGACCGAGGACGCCCGCCAGGGGATCTTCACCTACCGCGACACGAGCGGCGCGGTCCGCAAGGCCAACGTGGTCCAGTTGCGCGGCGTGACCATGGATCCGGCCATGAAGGCGCTGGTGGACATGCTGCCCGGTCCGGACAGGATCAACAACACCCGGCGCGGGGACAGCCGCCCCGGCTACGTGGCAAACACCGGGGGCTACTCGTTCAACAACCGCAACAACCAGGACCGCAACAACGTCACCTCGAAGATGGACTACCTGCTCTCGCCGCGGCATTCCTTCTCCGGCAGCTTCTTGTGGAACAACGCCCGCAGCGACCGCCCCGACACCACCAACGACTACAACCCCGTCCCCACCGTCTACACCACCGGCGGCGCCACCCTGCTGTCGCTCGGATGGCGGTGGAACCCCGTGCCCAGCCTGACCAACGAGCTGCGGGGCGGCTTCAACTTGTCGAATGTGGACTTCCTGGCCGCCACCGCCTTCCCCAAGTTCCTGGTGGATAGCCCCAACCTGTTGTTCAGCAATCCGCAGAACCTGTTCATGCCGCAGGGCCGCACCACCGACACCTACAACCTGATGGACAACGCCGGCTACGTGCGGGGCCGCCACAGCCTCCAGTTCGGCTTTCAGAGCATGCACATCCGCACCAACCCTTACGAGAACTTCGATGTGCTGCCCACCTACGTGCTGGGCATCTCGACCAACAATCCCAACGGCTTGACCGCGGCGCAGCTTCCGGGCATCAGCTCGAACGATCTGACCAACGCCAACTACCTCTTGGCCAACCTGGCCGGCTACATCGACAATTACCGGCAGCGGATGAACGTGACCAGCCGCACCTCGGGTTATGTGGCCGGCGCGTCCACCCTGAGGCACTTTCTGCTGGACAACTACGCGGGCTACGTGCAGGACGCCTGGAAGCTCACCCGGCGCCTGAACGCGACCCTGGGATTGCGCTACGAATACTACACCCGGGTGGACGAGCGGGACGCGCTGATGCTGGTGGCACGGGCGGCCAGCGGCAACTTCATCGAAGCGCTGATGACCAACTCGACCATTGACTTCGCCGGCGGCGCGGTGGGGCGCCCGCTCTATAGCCGGGATCTGAACAACTTCGCGCCGAACGTGGGCCTGGCCTACGACCCCTTCGGCAACGGGCGAACCGCGCTGCGGGCGGGCTACAGCGTCATGTATGTCTACGACGCTTTCATCCCCGCGCTGCGCAACAACGTCAACACCAACCGGGGCTTGACCGCCGAGATCTCGCAGGCCGGCCAGACGGGGCGGGTCTCCGTCAGTCCGCCGCCCATCGCCGTGCCGGCGTTCAAGGTCCCCCGCACGGTGGAGGACAACTTCCTGCTGAACCCGACTTCGAACGCCACCGGCGCGCCGGATCCCACCCTGCGCACGCCATACGTACAGCAGTGGACGCTGGGCATCCAGCAGGAGTTCAAGAACCTGATCTTCGAGGTGCGCTACCTGGGC
Organism: Acidobacteriota bacterium; assembly: GCA_016871095.1. Classification (GTDB taxonomy): domain Bacteria; phylum Acidobacteriota; class Terriglobia; order Bryobacterales; family Bryobacteraceae; genus VFZS01. Next base: position 9,335 of record VFZS01000069.1, on the reverse strand, counting down.
AACAAGACCACCAAGGCGTTCCGGGCTTTCGACTACAACCAGGTGATCATCAAGGAAAACGGCTTTCTGGCGGACTTCCAGAAGGCCCAGCAGAACGCCGCGCTGGCCAACGGCAACCCCGCCTATAGTCCCAGCATCCCGGGCAGCCAGCCGCTGCCAGTGTTCGACCGGCTGGTCAACGGGGGCAATCTCACCAACACCACCAACCGCCTCTACATCCAGCAGGGGCAGGTGGGCGAGCTGGCTTCGCGCTACCAGACCACTCGCACCAACGGCGCGGTCCAGTTCTTCCAGAATCCCTTCTCGCTGGGGTGCAACACGGTTGCCAACTACTCCAACGCCAGCTACAACGCCCTCCAGATCGACGTGCGCCGCCGCACCCGCTCCGGCATCCAGCTCCAGGGAAACTACTCCTTCTCGAAGGTGCTCAGCGACGGTCTGGGCGACAGCCAGACCCGCTTCGAGGCCTTTCTGGACTCGGCCAATCCCAAGCTCGAACGCGCCCGGGCCGCCTTCGACATCACCCACGCCTTCAAGGGCAACGCCGTCTATGAGCTGCCCTTCGGCCCCCGGCGGCGCTGGAACTACCAGCCGCTGGGCAAGCTGCTGTCGGGCTGGAAGGTGGGCAGCAACCTGACGCTGCAATCGGGCACGCCGTTCTCGATCTTCTCCAGCCGCGGAACCTTGAACCGGGCCGCCCGCTCCGCCGGCGCCAACACCGCCTCGACCAATCTGACCAAGGCGGAGCTGGATCGGGTGGTGGGCTTCTTCATGACCGGAGATGGTCCGGTATTCATCAACCGCTCGGCGGTGGGCGCCGACGGCCGCGGCGTGGCGCCCGACGGCCGCGCGCCCTTCGACGGGCAGGTGTTCTTCAATCCCGGGGCCGGCACCCTGGGCGGGCTTCAGCGCCGCATGTTCGACGGTCCCTGGGTGTTCAACCTGGACCTGACTGTCCAAAAGCTGACCCGCATCACCGAGCAGCACACGCTGGAGTTGAGGGTGGAGTCCTTCAACGTTACCAACACGCCGACCTTCTACGTGGGCGACGAGGCCGCCACCGCTTCGCGGCCGCGCTTCGACATCAACAACGCCTACTTCGGCGTGATCAACCAGAGTTTTTACGACACCCGGCGCATCCAGTTCGGGCTGTATTACCGCTTCTAGAAATGCCGAGGGACTCTTCAGACCACTCCCTCACGGTCGTGGCTCGGTCGGCCCGGAGCGTGACCGAGCCGCGAGCGTCAGCGAGCGGTCCGCCGCGGATCCACGGACAGACTATTCCTGCTTTGGGGGTACAAGAATGAACCGACTGCTAGTGACTGCTTTTGTCTGCCTGCTCGTCGCGCTGAGCGCGCCGGGGCAGACCACCACGGGACAGATTCTGGGCACGGTGCAGGACGCCACCGGCGCGGTGGTGCCCAACGCCAAAGTGACCGTGCGCAACCTGGACACTAACATCTCGACCGGGACCACCACTTCGGAGGCCGGCGCGTTCCGCGTGCCTTTGCTGCCGGCGGGCAATTACGAAGTGGTGGTGGAGGCGAAGGGCTTCGCCCGGTACCGGCGCGGGCCCATCACGCTGCGGCTGAACCAGGCCGCCGATCTGACCATCCCATTGGAGGTGGCGACATCCACGGAAACCGTCCAGGTGACCACGGATGCGCCCCTGCTGAATACCACCAACGCCGAGATCGGCACCAACTTCGACTACAAGCGCATCACTGAGCTGCCGCTCTCGAGCAACCGCAACGTGCTCAACCTGGCCGCTTCCATCCCCGGCGTGGCGCAAATCTCGGCCGGCAATTCCGGGTTCAGCTCCAGCGGCAACCAGGGCACCGAGAGCACCAGCCTGGCGTACTCGGCCAACGGCATGCGGCTGCGCTCCAACAGCTACCTGATCGACGGGCAGGACTCCTGGCAGCCCAGCGTGGGCGGGCTGCTCCAGCCCATGAACAACCCGGACATCATCGCCGAAGTGCGCATGATCACCAGCCAGTTCCTGCCCGAGTTCGGGCGCACCGGCGGTTCGGTGATGAGCATCATCACCAAGAGCGGGACCAACACGCCGCACGGCAGTGCTTTCTGGTTCCATAACTCGAACCGCCTGAACTCGCTGTCCAACACCGACAAGCGGCTCAGTTCCAGGCCCACCCGCGCCCTGTACCGCATCGAGAACCAGTTCGGCGGCACCCTGGGCGGGCCGGTCATCAAGGACCGTACCTTCGTGTTCGCCTCGGCGATGCGCTGGACGGACCGCCGGCTGGGCACGGGAACCACCATCAACGGAGCGCCCACCGAAGAGGGCCGGCGCGTCCTGGAGCAGGCCGCCGGCACGCTGCCCACCGTCAAGGCCCTGCTGGAAAACCTGCCGGCGGGAGCGCCCACTGGCCAGTCTCGCACCGCCGTGGTGGGCGGGCGAACCATCACCGTGCCGCTGGGCAGCCTCACCGGCTCGGGCGGCCAGAAGTTCAACGACTGGCAGTACTCGTCTAAGGTCGACCACCGCTTCAACGACAGCCACCGCCTGGCCGGACGCTACATGGATGACAAGTCGTTGACCACCGGCACCGGCCAGTTGACGCCCGCGGGCCTCAGCAATGTGAATCCGGTGCGAGTGCGCTCCGTGAGCGTCAACCTCAATTCCAGCCTCTCCACGCAGGCCTACAACGAGTTCCGCGCATCCTTCAGCCGCTTAACTTCCGTGACCAACGCGGAGAACCCCGCGGTGGCGGAACGCATCCCTTCCATCGAGATCCCCGACCTGGGGCTGCGCGGCTTCAACGCCGCCACCACCCGCACCGCCATCGGTCTGGGCGTCAATCTGCCCCAGTCCGGCACCTACAACAACTATCAGCTCCAGGATTCCTTCGCCGTGCTCAAGGGCAGTCACTCCATGAAGTTTGGGTTTGACTTCCGCCGCCAGGAGCAGTTCTCGCTGTTTGTCCCGCAGATTCGAGGACGCCTCGAGTACGCCAACTTGCAGCGGCTGATCGATGACGAGGCCACCGTGGCGCAGATGAACGCCCCGCTCAAGGGCGGCGAGACAATCACTTACATGCGCTACTACGACTACTTCTTCTTCCTCCAGGACGAGTGGCGCGCGCGGCCCAACCTTACGTTCACTTACGGGGTACGCTATGAGACCCCGGGCGATCCCATCGCCAACCTGGCCAAGCTCAACGAGCGCATCGTGGCGGCCAACAACAACGATCCGCGTTACCGGCTGTTCCCCATCCCCAAGCGGGACAAGAACAACTGGGCGCCGCGCTTTGGCTTCAACTACCGCTTCGAGCAGGGGCCGGGACCGCTGGGCGTGCTCACCGGCGACGGCAAGCTGGTGATGCGCGGCGGATACTCGCGCACCTATGACGCGGCCTTCAACAACATCGCGCTGAACATCTCCAGCGCCTTCCCCCTCATGGTGGCCATTCAGTTCGCACCGGACCCGGCCACGGCCCGCATTCCCAGGGCCTTCGCGCAGGTCGCCAGCATCCGCGCGGGCAACCTGCCGCCCATCTCCAACCCGGACATGCTGGTGCGCACCATTGTGGCGGAGGACTTCCGCTCGCCCTTCGCCGAGCAGTTCGCGCTCCAGTTCCAGCGGGAGCTGCCCGCCAACTACGGCTTCACCATCGGCTGGGTGGGCACCAAGGGCACGGCGCTGTTCCAGACCCTCGACGGCAATCCCACCGTCTCGACGGCCCCCGGCACGGCCCGGACGGTGCGCCAGAACCCCAACCGCGGCGTCATCCGCCTGCGCGCCAATGCCACTTCCTCGATCTACCACTCGCTCCAGACCAGCTTCGAGAAGCGGATCTCCAGGAACCTCGGCTTCGCCGCGCACTACACCTGGAGCGCTTTCATCGACGGGGCCTCGGAGATCTTCAACCCCTCCGCGCGGGGCGAGATCGCGTTTTCGCAGGATCCCTACGACCGGCGCAGCGAGCGGGCCCGCTCGACCTACGACCGCCCGCACCGGTTCTCTGTCAACGGCGTCTGGGAGCTGCCCATGTTCCGCGACCAGCAGGGCGCGGCGGGCAAGGTTCTGGGCGGCTGGCAGTTCAACGGATTCCTGACGCTCCAGTCCGGCGCCCCGTTCACCGCGCTTAACGGCGCTGATCCCGGCGGAGTGGTGCTGGGCAACCTGGTGGGGACCTCCATCCGGCCGTTCCTGAACACCAACCTGGATCTGTCCCGCATGACGGTCCGGGCGGTGCAGACGGTCGGCGGGCGCGACCTGTTCCGGGCGACCTCGCGCGAGGCGCCCATCGGCAACGCGGGACGCAACATCCTGCGCGCCGACGGCATCAACCGGCTGGATTTTGGCGTGATCAAGAACATCAGGGTCCGCGAGGGACACACCTTCCAGATCCACGCCAACTTCTTCAACTCGACCAACACGCGGGACTGGGCCATTCCCGAGGGGACCTTCACCTCGCCCAACTTCCTCAACGAGGGCGCCGACGAGGTGCCGGCCCGCCGCATCCAGCTCGGCTTGAGGTACTACTTCTAACCAACAACCAACGCAACACTGAAGTGCGGGGGATAGCTTGACAATCCCCTAACCACAGGGAGCCGTCAGCCAGACCCATGGTCAACGCAAAGCGGCTCCCTCCTTCTTCCCCCGCCTCCCCCGCTGAAGCGCTCCCTGACGGTCGCGCCTCGGTGAGGACGTACACCTGCACTCGCTCCGCCTCCGCCCGCACGGCTGGCCGCGCCCGGGACGGAGGTCTTCGCAGGTATCCTGCGCCCAGGCGCCGGACCTTCGAGCCCTTTCGATTCCTGCGGATTGGCAGGACCGGCGGGTGGGGCCGGCAGGAGCACTTCCTGGCCGAGAGCTGAAGCACGCCGACCGGCCGCCGCAGGGGGAAGATCTCCAGGGCAGTGTCGCTTCGACTGCGGACGAAGACCCGGACGGCGGCGAGGAATGAGAGGACCAATTGGAGCACCAACCCACCCTTGTAACGTGCCGTAACGTGGCTCCGCCGGCAGGGACGGGTGCGCTCGCAAGCTACTGATTTCACGAAGCGATCCAGTTCTACCTACCGACAGGGCTTTATCGCGAGGCGGCCGGGCTAGTTCTCCGACCAAGTCGCTCGCGGTGCTGGGGCGCACCACCTGATCGGGTATAATGGAGAGGCTGTGGAAGTGCGTCATGAAGTTGCCCAGCTCTCAAGAGATTCCGACGAAGAATTCGGATGCAAAGGAATTCCAAGACTTTGTTAACAAGTACAACCCTGCGGAACTCTTCCGGCAGCGTTGGGGCGTTGAGTATTACAGACGTGGCAGCGACTTGGACGAAGAACTAACAGGTCAGCTAAACGCGGGTCAGAGGCATCCACAGGCCCCAGTCGAAGAGCTGCTGTTCTGCTTTTGTAGAATGTGGATTACGGCTCCGTACTTTGGCATTGACTCTCTGGAGGCTTTTCTACGAAATCGAAGGGCAGTGTGGCTCTTAGACGGGATTCGCAGGGGTGTCGAGAGCTAGCTTAGCTACGGCAAGTACTCGTTCTCGTCGGCTCGCAGCAGGAAGGGGCTGCACCCAAGGTGGCTGTACCCACCCGGCTGCCTGTGCGCAGCACTCCCCGCACCGGGACATTCACTTCCCGCCAAGGCCCGACCGCCTCATACGCCGGGGGGCGGCCGCGCCGGGACACGTACGGGCTGAATTCCAGCCAGACCCCGTCTAGTCGGGAGCGCTCGAACTGAGAAGCGTATTTCAGACTAAGACCTCGCTCCGCCTCCCCGTCCGGCTGGCCGCGCCCGGGACGGCGGGCTTCGCCGCTACCGTGCGCCCAGGCGCCGGACCTTCGATCCGTTCCGATTCCGGCTGATGGGCAGGGCCGGAGGGTGGGGCCAGGAGTAGCGGGAGGCGAGTGATAACCTCCCCGAAGAGAAGCGAGCGCTCCGGGCGCAGTGACCAGGGACTCCGAGGCGCGCGCGTCAGCAAGCGCACCTGAAACCGCAAGGGGCGGCTACACTGCGCGTCCGAAACGCCCGCTGCTGGCTCAGTTGCTAATCGCCGCCGCCAGCTGCGTAGGCGATGAACGATACCAGCGCCAGAATTCCTATGACGACTCCCGCCAGTATCAAGGATTTGGGGACGATATGCATCCCCTTCTTCTCTTTCACCGATTTGACATCGGCAAAGGCGAGCTTCTCGGTGGAGACCTTTCCGGACTTGACGGTCTGGACCTCGAAACCCTCATCGGTGACCGTGCCGAGCTTGCCGGTAAGCTTCGCACTGCCTTTCTGCTGAAGTCTAACCTCCACCACGGCGCCAGCCGGTATGGAGACCAGTTGCTGCTTGAGGGCAGCAGCCGGTGCCCCGGGCGTCTGCCCTTGCGGAGCAGCAGCGAAGCTGGGACTGGAGCTGAGGACCAAGAGAATCGCAAGTGCGGTTGCGAGAGTACGGCGCATGGGTGTTACCTCCGTTGACATGATGTGACATCTTCTCCACGCGCCCCGCTTCGGGTAAAGACGGGACCGGGCGAAAATGCCGGCTGGGACTTCGGTTTCGGTTTGGCATCGGCTGAGAGCGTATCGCGCACCTCCGTCTTCTTTTCGCTTCCACTGAGGTTCGCGCCGCTTCAGCGATACATCGGGTTAGTCGTTACCATCATCAGGGACCCAAAGGAACCGGAACCAAGCTGGCCCCCCTTGGGTAACGCGGCCTCAAAACGGGCGCTTGAGTTGCCACTGAACGCAGCCACGATAAGCAAGCCTAAAGATGATGACGGGTCGGTCGCAGCGGGAATCGACCGCAGGATCGGGGCCGGGACGGTGAAAGAGGTCGAGCCAGGCGGCGCTGCACAGATGAACGCCGCAACCTCCACCTCTTGGCTCAGGCTTCCTGGAACCAATCTTGCCGTGCCGCCTTGGATGATCACCTGGCTTTTGGACCCGCCTCCGCTCCACTGCACCGTCACGCCCTCGTCGCGAACCACTTGGCGGATGGTATCCCGGTTCGTCCATTTCAGAAACTCGGGCAACTGGAGGGTGGCCTCGAAAGGTCCCACGTGCGCACCACCCGCGCCGCGCAGCGTATGATCCCCCGGCTTCAGTTGGTGCTCCAGGTTGCCCGCTACCCGGGCGCCGGTTTCCTCCGATCTGACAGAGAACAGCCGGTAGTAGTAATCGTCGTCGCCATCCAGCGGAACGCCAGGCAGACTCGGGCCGGACACGGTGAGTCTGCCCCCATCCGCGCTGTCATCCGCCGTGGCGTCGAGCGGGGAGACAGAGCCGCTGTCCCCGCGTACCAGGGTGCACCGTCCAGGCGCGATCGAGCCGATCCCGATCCGTCCGGCTCGGCCGGCGGTCATGTAGTTGAAGTAGCCGATGGCACTGTGGATCTCCACCATGGAGCCCCTATAGGGTTCCACGTACACCATGACGTTGAACTCCCCGGCCAGAAACCGGCTTCCTTGATCCAAACTCTCCAGTTGCTCACGCGATAGCAGCGGGTGTTCCCAGGCATCCTTACCTGGTGGTGCGATTGCCATCGTGACCGCGTTGCTCGCTTCTCCATTCACCGTCACCTGGAGCGCCACATTGCACCCGGCGGGAGCGTCCTGAGGGACGGTGAAGTTGATCTGATCGATCCCGGGGAACTGCGGGGACCGGCCGGCATACTGTACGGGCGCGTCCACGCCTCCCACGGCGACCTTCACATCCAGTTGCCCGCGCAGGTCGTTGACTCCAGGCGCCTCGTTATCCGGACCCCGGATCGCTCCCAATCCGAGCCCCCAGAGAATGACCGTCTGCCCCGGGCTGGCGGGCGACTTGGTCTGCCCGTCGGAGAGTCTCCCGGCGACGAACATGTTGCGGTCCACCCGAGTGCTGCTCACGTAGTTCTGGACTACGGCCAGCCCTAAGCCGTCCTGACTGTTGGAAAGGCTGCGGTACTTGCGCTCCACCACCCGCGCTCTTCCGTTGGTTATAGTTTCGGCGCCGGTGATGACGGAGACGCTGTAATTGCCTGGCGGAGTGGTGGACGGCAGCACACCGGCAAGCTGGAAACCTCCGGGCCCGTTGTACGTATAGAGCATCCAGGCCTTGATTGGTTCTCCTCCGCCGGCTGGCGCAAACACTACGCTGACGCCCCTCAACGATTGCTGGAGCGGAAGAGGAGACAAGTTCAGGCCAACCTCGAGCGGGAAGCTGCCGTCTTTGACGACGAACAGCGATCCCGGCGCTATCCCCTGCGAATAGGAGGCCGCGTCCACGACTCTGCCTACGTCGCGAATGACAATCTGCGCGGAAACCGCGGAGGCGAGCAGGAGCAGCATGAGCGGCGCCGCGGCGCACCGGTAGAGTGGCGCGATTATATTGCGACAACCAGGTCTGTTAGTCTGAATGTCGATCTTCTCCCCCTGCGACTTATCCGGCATCTCCTTGCCGGGTTGAGAGAAGTATATTTCACCCCCCCCCAGTGTCAACACCCGGCGGAACTATTTGTCGCTTCTTCGTCAGGCGCCGGGGCGGAGCCGGGGCCAGACGTTCGTGAGGCAGGCCTCAGCCGGGAGCATGGAAATGTGGGGCGGGCCTTTCCAGGCCGGATGCCCTCTGGGCGGGGGCTTTCCAGCCCCGCCTCAGGCCGGCTCAAAAGCCGGGCCCAGAGGGCGCCCCGGCCTGGAGGCCCGCCGCATCCAGCTCGGCTTGAGGTACTACTTCTAACCAACAACCAACGCAACAAAGCAGTATGGGGGATCGCTTGACAATCCCCTAACCACTGGGAGTCGCCAGCAAGACCTTTGGTCAACGCTTCGCGGCTCCCTTTCTGTTTTCTCCTCTCAGCCCGCACGATTCTCCACCCCGCGCCATTCCCCGTCAGGCTCCGCGTGGCGCACTATGGCGTGTGCTGTTTCGCGCGGGAACTCGTCTGAGAGGTCGTGGAGCAAACACCATGACCAAGAAACTCGTGATCACCTTTCTGATGCTGGCGCTGGCCGTGGCCTGCGCCAAGACCTACCACGTGACTCTGTTCCAGCCCTCGGTCATCGGGGGCACGGAGCTGAAAGCCGGCGAGTACCGGCTGGAGCTCAACGGCGACAAGGTCGTCCTGAAGAACGGCAAGCACGTCGCCGAGAGCACCGTGAAGGTGGAGGACAACGGCGAGAAGTTCAGCCGCACCAGCGTGCGCTACGACAACGGCGACGGCAAGTACCGGGTCCAGGAGATCCGCCTGGGCGGCACCAACATCAAGCTAGCCTGGATTCCCACGGAGCTGCCAGGAGCTAACCGATTGGGTCCGGACTGCACCGAGATTTCGGACAACCTGCTGCGGTCGCGTTAAGGATATATCGAGACTTTGAACTGAGACCCGCATAGTC
>VFZS01000068.1 GCA_016871095.1 Acidobacteriota bacterium | reverse complement strand
GCTTTGGTTGCGGCTCTGCTGTGTTGCGAAAGAACCGGGGACAGGCAGTTCTGCCTGTCTCCTCGAGCTGTGGCCCGGTTCTTTCACAGCCTCGGCAGCGTCAGATCCACGGTGTAGTTGTGAAGCTCGCAGAGGTCTCTGAGGAATTGGACGGCGGCCGTAGTCGTAGCCAGCGGAGGGCCGAACGGCTTCCGGCCGTGGAACCAGACGAAGCCCTCCCCGCACCGGAGCAGGGCGAGTTGCATCTCGCCCCGCTCGAACTTGAGGACTGCCGTGCCCACCGGCTGCATGGGGCCGAAGTGCCCCGTGCGGCGCGTGTGGCCGGTTCACTGCACCGGGATCTTCACTTCTTCGCTTGGAATCCACGCCGCGGTGAGCTGCAAGGTGGTCATGCCGGGCGTGACTCCCGAGGGCATGCGGAAGTCCACACGATAGACGCCCACTTCGCCGGGCCAACCGGCCTTGAACAAGACCTCGGCGGGGGCGCCGTTTACCGTGACCTCGAGGTCGGAGTTGACCACGGGCAGCGGGTCGCCGGTCCACTTGGGGAAGGGCTGAGTGGGCAGCACCGCCGGGGTCGTGGGACCCAGATTCCGGGCGCGCATGACCAGCAACTCGCCGGCGCGGGCCGGCCGAGCGAGATCGACCAGCGACAGGTCATTGGCGTGAAGGATGGCGGGGCCCTGGGGCGTCATCTCAATCTCTGGGTAGGACTCCATAACCAGATAGAACGGAACCCGGTATCTGCCGCCGCCGAGCTCTCTCCGCCGCGAGGGGTCCTCCGACACCGAGGCGAGCCGGGTTGGCAGGCCCGCCACGAAATAGTGCTCTCCGGTGGCGGCGTAGAACGCGCCGGCGCCCCCTTTGATCACGTGAGGGACAGTAAGGCCGCCATCGAGGATTTGGCCGACGAACTTGCCGTCTTGCGCCTGGAAGTACCAGTTGCAGTCACAAAAGCTCCCCGACATGTCCGCAATGGCCGCACCCGGCGATGGGGTAGGGCTGAAGTTCATACGCATGTAGCGTATGGCATGGACCCCCTTGGCGGGCTTCCCATTCACCGCCACGATGTCATCGACCTCCACCCCCTCCATGAAGGCGTTGGGCAGGGTCGTGGTGGTGAGATTCGGAATGATGCCCCGCTTCGCCGGGTCCTCGACGTCGAACCGGTAGGTGACGGTGTTCTTGACGTCCACGTTCAAGATCACCACCCGCGGCCTCTGCGCCACCAGCGCGGCCGCCGTTGGACAGTACGAGGTGGCGGCATTCGTTCGACGCTTCCTGCGTCATCCAGCCTTCAGCACTCAAAGGAAGCGAATGGGCAAGATTGTCAGGCTATCGCCGAGCCGCATTGCCTTTTGGCGGAAGCATCGCCAGCAGGAGGCGCAACTCGGCTGCGCGACCGCTCCGTAACACTTCCTTGCGCATCACCCGCCGAACCACTTCGCGCCGGGCGCCAGGTGGCGCTTGCAGACTTCTTCGTTCAGCTCGATGCCGAAGCCGGGCTTCACCGGCAGGGGCAGGTAGCCGCCGGGATAGAACTTGCCGCCGTCGTTGACGACGAGGTCTTTCCACCAGGGCAGGTCGATGCTGTCGCTTTCCAGGGCGACAAATGAGCGCGTGGCGGCGCATACATGCGCCGCGGCGTAGGCGCCTACCGGCGTACACATGTGGTGGCAGGCCATGGTGAGGTAGTAGAGGTCGGCCCAGTCGGCGATGCGCTTGGTCTCGAGCAGCCCGCCCACGCGCTGCGGATCGGGGTGGATGATGTCGCAGGCCTGCTTCTCGATGAAGGGGCGGAACTGCGCGCGGCTGTCAAGGTTCTCGCCGGTGGCGATGGGAGTGCGCGTGGCCGCGCTGAGACGCGCCAGCGCGTCGGCGTTTTCCGGCGGCACGGGGTCCTCGAAGAACCACAGACTCAGCGGCTCGAAGGCCTGGGCCAAGCGCAGGGCGTCGCGGGTGTTGTACTCCCAGTGGCAGTCCACGGCGATGTCGATGCCCGGACCGAGGGCCTTGATGATCTCCTCGAGGATGCGCACCCACTGGCGCATCTCCTCCGGCGTGATGGTGCGGTTCCAGACCTCGCGGCGATAGCGGTAGGGCTTGCCGGCGATGCCGGGACCGCGCCCCTCCCAGTCCAGGTCGAACTTCATGGCCCGGAAGCCGTAGTCCTTCGAGCGCAGCGCCTCCTCGACCCAGGGCTTGGGATCGGCGGTGCGCGGCGCGCCAGTGTCGTGGTAGACCAGCAGCTTGTCGCGGAACTTGCCGCCCAGCAGCACGTAGACGGGCACGCCCAGGATTTTGCCGGCCAGGTCCCAGAGCGCGGTCTCGAGGCCCGAGATGGCGGTCGAGCGCGCGCCCAGGTGGCCCGAGGCGGCCTCCAGCATGCGCGTCAGCAGGTAGTCCACCTGGAGCGGGTCCTGCCCGATCACGTGCCGCTTCAGGTCCGCGATGTTATCGAGGATCCCAGGGCCGTGGTAGGCCTCGCCGATGCCGAATGGGCCCTGGTCGGTGGTGATCTTCACCAGGTGCGCAGGGTAGTTCATCTGGATGGTGGCGGTAGTGACGTCGCGGATCTTCACCTTGCCGAACACCGATTCGGCGGAGGGCATAGCCCTGAGGATCTGTGACTGCTCGAGGGTCCAGGCCGCGGCGGCCAAGCCGAAGAAACGGCGGCGGGAGAGGGATGTCATCGCGCCTCCTTGGGGGCAGGGTGCTTCCGGAACCCTACTATAATAGTCGGTTGGCTCTTCTGATACGCGTCTTGGTTCCGTTGGCACTGCTGCTCGGGGCGGCGGGTTGCTCGGTGAAGCGGTTCGCGGTGAACAAGCTGGGCGACGCGCTGGCTTCCAGCGGGACCACCTTCGCCTCCGATGAGGACCCCGAGCTGGTCGGGGAAGCGATCCCCTTCGCCTTGAAGCTCATCGAGAGCCTGCTGGCGGAGAGTCCGCGCCATCGCGGATTGTTGTTTGCCGCGGCCAGCGGCTTCACCCAGTACGCCTACGCCTACGTCCAGCAGCTTGGCGACGAACTGGAAGACGAGGATCTGGCCCAGGCGATGAGGCTGCACACGCGGGCCAAGCGGCTTTACCTGCGGGCGCGGGGTTATGGTCTGCGCGGCCTGGAGGTGCGTCACCAGGGCTTCGAGAAAGCACTGCGTGCCGGCGCCAGGTCCGCGCTGCAAGCCGTCTCCCGCCGGGATGTGCCCCTGCTCTACTGGACGGCGGCCGCCTGGGGCGCCGCCATTTCGCGGTCCAAGGATGATCCGGAGACGGTGGCTGACCAGCCGCTGGTCGAGGCGCTCATCGACCGCGCTCTGGAACTGGACGAAGCCTTCGACTCGGGCGCCATCCACTCCTTCCTGGTGACCTACGAGCCGAGCCGGCCTGGCCTGAGCGCCGCCGAGTCCGCGGCGCGCGCGCGCAGACACCTTGGGCGGGCGAAGGAGCTATCCGGGGGCCAACTGGCCGCGGCGCTGGTGGCGTTCGCCGAGACGGTCTCGGTGAGCCAGCAGAACAAGAAGGAGTTTCAAGCCCTGCTCGAGCAGGCGCTGGCGGTGGACGTGAATGCGCGGACCGAGTGGCGCCTGGCGAACCTGATCGCGCAGCGCCGCGCGCGCTGGCTGCTGGGCCGGACCGATCAACTGTTTCTGGAATGAACATGCCGTTGCGTCCTCTGCGTGTCCTTTGCGCCCTTTGCGCGATATCGGCTTCGGGCTTCTCTCAGAAGCCGGCCGCGGTGAAGCTGGCCACGGTGCTGCCTGCGGGCACTTCGTACCACCGCATCCTGCAAGCCATGGCCGAGGAGTGGCGCAAAACGCCCGGCGGCGTGCCGGTGATCATCTACACCGGGTCGCAGATGGGCGACGAGGCGGATATCGTGCGCCGCATGGGCATCGGTCAGTTGCACGCGGGAGTGCTCAGCGTGGTGGGTCTGTCGGAGATCGAGAAGTCGGTGACCGCGCTGAGCTACCTGCCCATGATGTTCCGCAGCCTCGAGGAGGTGGACTTCGTGCGCACCCGGCTCCAGCCCGACCTGGAGGACCGCCTGCTCAAGCGAGGCTACGTGGTGCTGTTCTGGGGCGATACCGGCTGGGTGCGGTTCTTCTCCAAGGAGCCGGTGCTGCATCCGGGGGATCTGAAACGAATGAAGATCTTCGCCTGGGCGGGCGACAACTATCAGGTGGACCTGATGAAGTCGATGGGCTACCAGCCGGTGCCGCTGGTGAGCGCCGACATCCTGCCGGGGTTGCAGACGGGGCTGATCTCGGTGGTCTCGACGGCGCCCTTCTACGCCTTGGCGGGGCAGGTCTACGGGCCGGCGCGCCACATGCTGGAGCTGAACTGGGCGCCGCTGGTGGGCGCCACGGTGATCGCCCGCAACACCTGGGAGGCCATCCCGGCGGCGACGCGCGAGGCCCTGGCGGCCTCGGCCCGCAAGGTGGGTGACGAGATGCGGGCGCGCGGCAGGGCGGAAGCGGATCAGGCCGTCGAGGCCATGAAGAAGCGCGGCCTCAAGGTGCAGCCGGTCTCCGCGCAGGTGGAAGCCGAGTGGCGCGCCCTGGCCGAAGGGGTCTATCCCAGGATCCGCGGCGCGATGGTGCCGGCGGAGATGTTCGACGAGGTCCAGCGGCTGCTCAAGGAGTACCGGTCTAAGCCGTCCCGATGAGCCGCCCGCCCCAGCCTCACCGGCTCGCCCGGATCGAAAACGTGGGCATCGCCCTGGTCCTGGCGGCCCTGGTGATCCTGCCGCTGGCCGAGAGCCTGCTGCGCGCCACACTGAAGACCGGGATCTCGGGCGTGAATTCCATCGTCCAGCACCTGACCCTGCTGGTGGGGATGCTGGGCGGGGCCATCGCCGCGCGGGAAAGCCGGCTGCTGGCGCTGTCGACCGGCGAGCTGCTCCCCCCCGGCAGGCTGCGCACCGGAGGCCGGCTGTTCGCGCACGCTTTCGCCGCCGCCATCACGGCGCTGCTGTGCCTGGCCAGCGTGCGGTTCGTTGAGGCGGAGCGCGCCGGAGGAAACATCCTGGCCTACGGCGTGCCCATCTGGGTGGTGCAACTGGTCATGCCACTGGGCTTCGCAGCGGTGGCGCTGCGGCTGCTGTGGCACGCCGGGGCGATCTGGAAATGGCGGGCGCTGGCGTCGGCGGGTGCGGCGGCGGTGATGCTGGCGGGGCTGCTGGCGCCGCTGCCTCCCCAGCAGATGACCGCGCCGGCGTTGGTGGCGCTGCTGGTGGCGACCGTCTTTGGCGCACCGGTTTTCACCACGCTGGGCGGCGCGGCTCTGATCCTGTTCTGGGGCGCCGGCCAGCCGGTGGCCTCGATTCCCCTGGACCACTACCGGCTGGTCACCAATCCTTCGCTGCCCACCATCCCGCTGTTCACGCTGGCGGGCTACTTCCTGGCCGAAGGCGGCGCCTCGAAGCGGCTGATCCGCGTGTTTCAGGCGCTGGTGGGTCAGTTGCGCGGCGGACCGGCGGTGGTGACCGCCCTGGTGTGCGCCTTCTTCACGTCCTTCACCGGGGCCTCGGGGGTGACCATCCTGGCGCTGGGCGGGCTGCTGATGCCGATTCTGCTGGCGGCGCGCTATTCGGAGCGAACCGCGCTGGGGCTGCTGACCGGCGCCGGTTCGCTGGGCCTTCTGTTTCCGCCCTGCCTGCCGTTGATCCTGTACGCCATCATCGCCCGCATCACCATCGAGCAGATGTTTTTGGGCGGCATTCTGCCGGGGATTCTGCTGGTGGCGTTGACCGCGTGGTGGGGCATCCGGCGAGGCCCCCGGCTGGAGGGGGCGCCCGCGAAGTTCGACGCCCGGGAGGCCGGACGCGCCATCTGGGACGCCAAGTGGGAGCTGCTGCTGCCGGTGGTGGCGCTGGCCGGGCTGTTCGGCGGGTTTGCCACGCCGGTCGAGGCCGCCGCGCTCACCGCGCTGTACGCCTTCGTGGTGGAGACCTTCGTCCACCGCGATCTCAAGCTGGCCGGCGACGCGCCCCGCGTGACGGCCGAGTGCGGGCTGCTGGTGGGTGGTGTGCTGCTGATCCTGGGGGTGGCGCTGGGGTTCACCAACTACCTGGTGGACGCGCAGATTCCCATGCAGGCGCTGGATTGGGTGACGGCCACCATTCATTCGCGCTGGCTGTTTCTGCTCCTGCTGAATGCGCTCCTGCTGATCGTGGGCTGCCTGATGGACGTTTTCTCGGCCATCGTGGTGGTGGTGCCGCTGATCGTGCCCATGGGCGAGGCCTTCGGCATCGACCCCGTCCACCTGGGGATCATTTTCCTGGCCAACCTGGAGCTGGGGTACCTGACGCCGCCGGTGGGGATGAACCTGTTTCTGTCCTCGTATCGCTTCGGCAAGCCGCTGCCGGAGGTCTACCGTGCCGTGGTGCCGATGCTGCTGGTGCTGCTGGCCGGCGTCCTGCTGATTACCTACGTGCCGCCCCTCACCACGCTGCTGCCGCGGTGGCTGGGGCGCTAAGCCGCGTCACCGCTCCCTGACCCGGACGAGCCGGAACCATGGAGGTGGCGCGGACTTCAGTCTGCCGCCTCGACACTCCTGTCGAGGCTTGGCCGGGCGTCGGCACGAGTGCCGGCGCGGCAGGTTAAGAACCCAATGTCACTTAGTTTTCGTGGGGCGGGCCCCCTGGCCCGCGAGCCGACCCCCTGGTCGGCTCCCCGGGGGGCCGGAAAAAGCCGGCCAGGGGGCCGGCGGCGGCTCGGGGAGCCGCCCCACAGGGGGCCGAGATGTGCAGTGGTGGCAAAACTAAGTGACATTAGGTCAAGAACCTGCGCCACGGCGGCAGTTCGAGGCCATTCTCCGCCGCCCGAACATCCTGCCGCTTTCGGCCAGGATTAAACTCTGTAGGTAGTCACGGTCGCGGCTCGGCTACGTGGCCCGACGCTGTCACCGAGCCGCGAGCGTAAGCGAGCGGTTGCCATCAGAAGTGGATGCGCGCCGTGTACTGCACCTCCCGCCCGAAGTTTCCGGCGGCGTGGTTGACGCACTTGCCGAACAGCGAGCTGGTCACGCTCTGATTAGGCTGGTTGAGCATCAAGGTGTTGGTCACGTTGTAGGCTTCCAGCCGCAGCTCGAGCCGGAACCGCTCGGTCATCTGGAAGTGCTTCACCAGCGTGCCGTCCCAGCTCCAGTAGCCGGGGCCGGTCAGGCCCGGATACTGCCAGGGATTGGTGCGGGGAGTGTAAGGCGTGGCGATGGCGAAGACTTCGGTCTTGAACCACTGGTCGCCGGTGGGGTTTTCCAGCCGCGGATCGCCGCTGACGTTGAGGTTGCCCCAGCGCAGGAACGGCCCGGCGTTCCAGAGCACGATATGGCTGGTGGACCAGCCGCCGATTACGGCGTTGAGCACCGGGTGCATATTCGGCCAGAGCAGGCGGCCCTTGCCGACAGGGAACTCGAAGGTGCCCGCCGCGCTGATGCGGTGGCGCGGGTTGTTGCTGCCGATCCAGGTGAGGCGCTCGACGTACTGGTCGTCGGAGTTAAAGAACTCGGTGGTGGTCTCACGATTGTAGTTGTAGCCGAGCAGGAAGCTGTAACCCTGGGCGAAGGACCGCTCCACCTTCACCTGCAAAGCCTGGTAGCGGTTCGAGAAGATGTCCCAGTAGGCCAGGCTCAGGCCGCCATACTGCGGGTAGGGACGCAGCAGGCTGCCCACGCTCACAGTGGACTGGTTGCGCTGCGAGCCGGGGAAAGTCTCCGGCGTCATGTAGCGGTAGAAGGGGTTCGGGACGCTCCTGGCAAGTTCGCCTTTGTATCTGTAAGAGAGCTGCGGGTCCGTCATGTTGATGGTGTCGTCCAGGGACCCCGTGCCTCCCCAGATATTGGGCGTCTGATGGTGATGGGTGTATGCGTAGAAGTAAGTGATGTCCGCTCTGACGGCGAGAGGCAACTCGCGCTGCAAGGTGACGTTGATGCGGTCGTTCATGCCCACCTTGAGGTCCTGCTGGAACCAGGTCGCCGCCGAGCCCAGGTTGGTGTAGCGGCCCCACTTCTTGCCGGCCGGGGGCATCAAGGGATTGGAGCTGGCGGGGAAGGGGTCCCTGAACACGGCTTTGGGAATGCCCTCGATGGCGGGAAGCGGGTTGCTGGTGGTGTTGTAGCCGTACACCGGGATGTACCAGCTCGAGCCGATGGCGTTGATCATGGGGAGCGCGTAGCGCGCGTAGCCAGTGCGCAGGGCGGTCTTGTCGTTCAAACGGACGGCGATGCCGAAGCGCGGCAGGAAGATGGCCTTGGGCGCCTTGTACAGGGTGCGATTCTTGCTGTCGGTGAACGCCCAGGCGCCGTTATAGACGGGTGGCGCGGTCCGCAGTGCGGTAACCGCGGCCGGCATCACGGGCGGATTCTTCTGCATCTCGGGGATCGGATCCGTGAGGTCCAGATACCGGGACAAGCGGTCCCCTTCCTCGATGGGCGCCGTCTCGTACTCATAGCGCAGCCCCATATTCAGGGTGATCCGGCGGTTCAGCTTGAAATCATCCTGGATGAACACGCCCCACTGGTCACGGATGACATTCAACGGCGTCTTGAAGTTGGCGTTGGAGCCGCTGTCGATCACGCCCAGCAGGAAAGTGGCCCAGGCGTCGCCGGAGAGCCGGGTGTTCGGGCTGATAAACGTATCGGCGGTGTAGTTCGGCGAAAAACTCCAGTTCATCAGGTTGGGGTTGACGTTGTTGCCGTAGGAGTGACGGTAGGCCCAGCCGGCCTTCAGATAGTGGCGCCGGCGGTCCTTGGCCACGGTGGCTGACACGCTGTACTTGCGCGGTCGCAGGAACCAGGTGCTGCCCTTGCCGAAGCTGCCCTTGCCCGAGACGCTGATGGCGGGGTAGTAAATGGCGGGGATGCCCTCGATGTAGGACTTGTACCACGGCGTGTTGGGCCAGATCTTCTGTAGTCCGGCCTCTCCCACCTTGGCCCACTCGGAATCGTAGTCGTCCTCCAGGTAGGAAGTGCCGAAGCGAACATTGAGCACCGTGCTGGGGTTTATCGTGTAGACGCCGTCGGCGGCCGCGTTGAGCGTGTCCATCAGACCGCCGTTGTCCGACGGCGTGGCCGGCGTGCCGCCGTAGTTGGGGTTGTCCAGGCGGGTGCGGAAAATGCTGTAGCGGGTGTACATGCGGAATTTCTCGTTGGGGTTCCAGTCGGTGCGGTTCGAGAAGTTATAGTACTTCAGCCACCAGGCGTAAGTGATCTTGTAGTTGTTGACGCCGGTGATGTCGTCTCCCGGACCGTTGGGCTTCCAGATGTCCTTCATGACGGTGGCCGCGGAGGAGTCGATCATGGCGGCGGGAATGGTGTTGCGGGGGAAGGGGGTCCGGGTGACGACGCTGGTGGCCGGGGTGAACTGGGTGGTAAAGGGATCGTAGATGGTCCGCAGCGCGCCATTGGCGTTCTTGGATTGAGAGAAATCGCCGACCCGTTCGAGGTCGGTCGGCAGCGTGCGGGGACCGCCCCGCGGCTCGGTCTTGCTCCACCTCTCGTAAGCGAAGAAGGTGAACAGCCGGTTCTTCAGCACCGGCCCGCTGGCCGTGCCGCCGCCGATGTGCTGGCGCACCAGGTTGGTGCTGCGGGTGTAGCGGTTGGTCATGGCGTTGCCGGCGGGGTTGCGTCCGAAGTAGTAGGCCGTGCCGTGATACTCGTTGGTGCCGGCCTTCATGGAGACGCTCATGTTGCCGCCGGCGCTGAAGCCGAATTCGGCGTCCACGCTGTTCTGCTGGATGGAGACCTCCTGCACCGCGTCCATGGAAGGGGAGTAGGAGCCGCGCGAGTCCACGCCGATGGGTACTCCGTCCAGCAGGATGTCGTTGCGGCCGCCGGTGGAGCCGCCCACGTCTACGCCGTTGGCGGCCTGCATGTAGAACGGATTGCGGTAGGCCACGTTGGAGTAGCGGTTTACCACGGCCGGGTCCAGCAGCACCAGAGTGAAGGGATTGCGCGCCAGGATGGGCAGATCCTGGAGCATCTTGCCGGTCACGGTCTGCGACATGGTGGTGGTGTTGAACTCCAGGGTGACCGCGGTCTCAGCCACGTTGACCGTCTGGGTGACGCCGCCGAGCTGGAGCTGGGCGTTGACGGTCACGTCGCCGCGCGTCAGGACGGTGAGGTTCTCCTGCGTGAACCTGCTGAACCCGGCCATCTCCACCGTGAGGGAGTAGGCGCCGGGGGGCACGAAGTCAAAGATGAAGCGGCCGGTGGCGTCCGTATCCCGCGCATTCTCGACGCCGGTGCCGGTGTTCTTGAGCATGACCTTGGCGCCCACGATGGCGGCCTGCGAAGGATCGGTGACCAATCCCTGCACCCGGGCACGATAGTCCTGCGCCTTCAGGAACACGGCGCTGGCCAGAACGCATGCCAATAGAGAAACCACAGTCTGTCTCCCACGCATACAGCCCTCCCATCGGGGAAGTTATCATCGCGCGGGCCGGAAGTCAATACAGTCCGCGGATGGAATCAGGATTCGGCGATCATCTGGCGCAGGCGGACAGCTACCCACTCCACCGCGATCTTGATCATGGCCTCGCCCTTCCAGGTGGCCGCCAGCTTGGCTTCGCGGTGGAACAGCTCGTCGTCCCTGGCGGAGCCTGGATCCTTGATGTTCAGGCGCGGCTTGGCCTGGGCGTAATCGACGCCCTCCCAGTGGATGCGCTCGGGGAAGGCGGCCATGGCGAAGGAGGTCTCGAACTCGGCCGCGTGAGCCGGGGCCTTGTTGGTCTCCATGTGCTTCTTGATGATCTCGGGCGTGTAGGCGTCCCAGTAGGAGTTGAACCGCACGTTGATGCCGAGTTTTTGCCGGAAATCCGGCATGGCCTCGGCCAGGGGACGGGCGTTGCCGCCGTGGCCGTTCAGCACCAGGATGTTCTTCACGCCGTGAGTCGTGAGGCTCTCGCAGATGTCGAAGACCACCGCCAGGAAGGTTTCCCTGCGCAGCGAGAGGGTGCCCTTGCGGTCCATCCAGTGCGGGGAGATGCCCACGGAAACGGGCGTGGCCACCATCGCTTGCGGATAGAGCGACAGCGCCGCCTGCTGTGCCACCAGGGTCACGCTGGCGGTGTCGTGGATCATGGCCAGGTGCTCGTTGTGCTGCTCGGTGCTGCCCACGGGCACGATCAGGGCCTTGAGCGCGCCGCTCTCGAGGGCTTCGCGGAACTCCCTGCGGGTGCTTTCCCACAACAGCACCTTGCGGGCGTGGACGTACTGCTCCGCGGCGCGGGTGAACTGCGAGCCGGCCAGCGGGGCGGCGGCCAGCGTTCCAAATAGGAAACGTCGGGGGATGGGGCGGGACATAGCGGTTAGCATGATAGCACCGAAACCGTGGTATGGTGACGCCATGGCGCAACTGAGCCGACGCTGCTTCCTGGCCACGCCCGCGTTGCTGGCGGCCGCGCCGCCGGGCGGGCCGCGCGTGGCGCTGGTGCGGTCCACCCACTCCAAGCTGGCGCAGCCCGTTCCGGTGGAGCACCCGCTGGACTACCCGCGCGTGCGCGCGATGGTGTGGCAGGCCATCGAGTATGCGGGTGGCCTGGAGCGGAGGATCCGCCCGGGCTCCTGGGTGGTCATCAAGCCCAACCTCGTCCATCTGCGGGGGCGGCCGGCCTATCGCCCGGGGGACGTCACCGACTGGAGAGTGACCAAGGCGGTGCTCGAGTACGTGGCCGAGCGCTCGCGCGCCCGGCGCATCACCGTGGCCGAGGGCGGTTCCTACCGCGGTTTGCACGACACGGCCACCCGCAACGTGGCTATGCAGAACGGCGTTAAGGTGGACGCTTTCACCTGCGATTGGGGCGACGACTACCCGGGTTTCACCGGGACGCTCGAGGGCCTGCTAAAGGACCTGAGTGCGCGTCATCCGGACCGCCAGTTTGACTATGTGGACCTCTGTTATGACGCCGTGCGCGACGCTGCCGGCGCTTTCCGGCGCATCGAAGTGCCTCGCGCCCGCAACGGGGTGGGCGCCTTCGGGGCGCGTCCCGACTACTTCTACACCAACACCATCCTGAACTGCGACTTCCTGATCAACGTCCCGGTCATGAAGGTCCACCTGATGTGTGGCATCACGGCTTGCTTCAAGAATTACGTCGGCGTCGCGCCGCGGCAGTGCTACGCTCCGCCGAGCGCCTTCTCCAACCTGCTGCTGCACGAGCAGCACCAGGTGGAAGGCCGGCTGGATCATTTCATTACCGACCTGGCCAGCTTCCGCCCGCCGGACTTCAACGTGGTTGACGGCATCCGCGGCCTCCAGTATCAGGAGCACAACAACCGCCGCCCGGATCAGATGCTACAGAACAACGTCGTGCTGGCGGGCGCCGACACGGTGGCGGTGGATGCCCTGGTGGCGCACCTGCTGGGCTTCAACGTCTGGGACATGGACTTCCTGCAACTGGCCGTTCAGCGCGAGATGGGGGTGATGGACCTGGCGCGCATCGACACCGTGGGAGACGATCCCGGTGCGATCCGCCAGCGCTGGGGCAAGCCGCGCGGCTGGTACGGGCGCTGCAACCGCAACTGGCTGGTGAGCCGTGATCCGAAAGCGGACTTGCGCTTCTGGGCCCGGCACACCACGCGCGGCGACACGCTGGACTTCGCGAGTTGGAGCGGCGCGCCGCCTGCTCCAGAAGGAGCCTACGGCGCCGCCGTGCAAGTGCGTGCCGACGGGGTCAAGAAGGCGGTGCTGTGGGTGGGCGCCGCCGGGCGCGTTACGGCCAGCCTTAACGGTGAGACGGTGATGGAAGAGGAGAACCTGACGCGCTACCGCATCGGGCAGTTCCAGAAGCCGGTCGAGCTGCGGTCCGGCGAGAACCAACTCGTCTTCCGGGCGGAGCCGCGCGAGGGCCAGGCGCGGCTGAGCGCGCTGCTGGTGGACCCGCGCAACGACGGCGACAGCATGGAAGGCATCCGCTGGGGAGTCTGAGATGCGATTTCCGCTGCTGGTGGGAGTGACGGTTCTCATGGCCGCCGCCGAGACGCGCCGCCCGGTGATCGCCGTGGGCGGCATCAGCCACGAATCCAATTCCTTCAATCCCGCCAAGACCGCGCTGGCGGACTTCGGCCTCCGCACGCTGACCGTGGCGGATCTGAAGGAGGCAGCCTCCGGGCACGACATCCTGGCAGGCGTGGTGGAAGGCGCGCGCCAGTTCGGCCTGGATCTCTATCCGGCGGTTTCCGCCGGCGCGACGCCGAAGGGGACCGTCAGCGCCGAGGCCTTCGAAGTCCTCACCGGCGAGCTGGTGAAGAAGCTC
>VFZS01000067.1 GCA_016871095.1 Acidobacteriota bacterium | reverse complement strand
CGCGGGTGACCAAGGTGGACTGGATCCAGAAACCCTGGCAGGGCGCTTTTCCCACCATCGGGCGCAACGACGGGCACCGCTACTCGCGCGCCTCGACCATCACCTATGCCCACACCATCCGCCCCACGCTGCTGAGCGAGACGCGTTGGGGCTATTCCTCCGACCATATGCCCACCGTGGGCCCGGTGCGCGGCCTCCAGTTGGTGCAGGAATTGGGGTTGCAGGGGCTGGCCCCCAATCTGCCCGACATGACCGGCCTGTTCAATGTGTCGTTCTCGGGCATCGGGCTGGCGGGCCTGTCCGGTTCATCCCAGTGCGACCCCTGCAACTTCACTCCCAAGCACGTCTTCGAGGAGAAGCTGAGCTGGTTCCGGGGGCGGCATTCTTTCAAAGCGGGCTTCGGGTTCAACAATGCCAAATACCTGTACTACGGAACGCCGGGCGCCATGTTCGGCAGTCACAGTTTCTCGAATCGCTTCACCGGCCATCCCTACGGCGATTTCCTGCTGGGCATTCCCACCACGGCCAGCCGCGCTTTTCCGCCGCTGTGGAACGAACAGGTCAGTTGGAACTACCACGGCTTCGTAACCGATGAATTCAAGATGAGCCGGGCGCTGACGCTGACCTACGGCCTGCGCTACGATTTGCGGCCAGGCTTCACCCACGCGCGGGGTATGACCTCGATGTTCGATATCGGAACGGGCAAGATCGTGGTGGCGGACGGATCCCTGGGCAAGGCCAGCCCGCTGATGCCGCGGGGCTACGTGGACGTGGTGGAGGCCAACACGGTGGGTTTCACCAGCCAGGCGCTGATCCGCACGGACAAGAACAATCTCGCGCCGCGCATCGGCCTGGCCTGGCGCCCCTGGGGCAACGACACCGTGTTCCGCGCCGGCTACGGGATCTTCTATGACATCGCGGCCCGCAACGTCTCCATGGCCGGCGTGCCCTACAACATCGCCGAGCCGTCGTTCACCAACCCGGCGGACAACCCCACAGTGATCCTGCCGGTGGTGTTCCCCTCGACCGGCACGGGCGGCCCCTCCACGGTGAGCATCCCCGGAGCGATCAACCCGGACATCCGGGTGCCCTATAGCATGCAGTACACCGCCACCGTCGAGCACCAGCGCTGGGACACCGGTTTTCGGCTGTCCTACGTGGGCACCAACACGCGCAAGGGCGTGTGGAGTTACGACATCAACTCCCCGGTGGCGGACAGCCGCCCCTACGTGGACAAGCCGCGGCTATTCCCCAGGTATCCCGGCGTCAGCTACGTCACCAACGGGGCGGGGCACCAGTACAATTCGATGACGCTGGAAGCCAAGCGCACGACCCGCGGCGGGCTGCATTACCAGATCTACTACACGCTGGCGCGCGACATCGGCGACCTCGAGGATGGCGAGATGCCCGAGTACGCCTACGACCGCAAGCGCGAGCGGGCGGTGTGGTCGGACATTCCCACCCATCGCTTCTCCGCCAACGCCATCTACGATCTGCCCTTTGGCAAGGGTAAGAAGTTCGGCGCGGACGCCCCGCGCGCGGCGCGCGCGCTCATCGGCGACTGGCAGTTGGGCGTCATCGTCAACGCCGAGAACGGCTTCTTCCTGACCCCGGGCTGGACCGGACCCGATCCCACCGGCACGCGCTACACCGCCAGCCGGACCCCGGCCAGCACCACCATCCGTCCCAACATCCTGCGCGAGCCGCATCTCGCCGGCCCCACGCCGGCCCGCTGGTTCGACGCCTCGGCCTTCGAGCCGCCCAGCGCCGGCAGTTTCGGAACCTCGGCCAAGGGCGTGATTAAGGGGCCCGGCACCCAGGTCATGCACGCCACCATCGCCAAGCACATTCCCCTCGGCGAGCGCGCCCGGCTGCGCCTGGAGTTCAACGCCACCAACGCGCTGAACCATCCCAACTACGTGGACCCGGACACCAACATCTCCAACCGGGCCACCGTGGGCACCATCAACAACGTGGTCAACCGCAACAGCAAGATGGACATGGCCATCCCCCGCTACTTGCAGTTGATCGTGCGCCTGGAGTGGTGAGACCGGCGTTCCGCTCAGTGGCTGATTTCCACGCCGCGGGTGGAGACGTAGTACTTGGCCAGCATGTAGGCCTTTTCCCACGCGGGCAGTGAGCGCGGCGCTTTCAGATAGTCGAAGAAGCGGTTGGTGACCTGGGCGAAGTGGGCCTCGTGTCCCACGCGGAAGCGCTCGGGGATCACAATGAGGGCCTCTCCCGCGGCTTCCCGCACGCCCAGGCCGGGATAGTCGGTCTGGAGCGCCTGGACTTTCTTCTTCAGCGCGGCCAGCACCTCGGCGCGCAAGGCAGGGCCGCTCGGAACGACGTACAGCTCGGGCCGGTGCTTCTCCGCCGGGCCCTGGCGGATCTCGATGCGGGCCTTCGAGCCGCGGAACGCCGCCTCGTAAACATCGCCCGCGCCCTCGGGCGCCTCCCAGTTCCAGAGGATGTCCATCTTCACGTGGATGCCGCGCAGCGTGTAGTGGACCTGGTTGTTGCAGTAATAGTCGAGCCGGCTGCCGTTGACCTGCCCGGCCACAGAGGCGGGGAAGCCGTCCGCTCCGGTGACGCGCTGGAATCCTTCCTGGCTTACCGGGGTGGGCCAGCGCCGCGCGCCCAGCATCCGGATATCTTTGCGGTAGTCCAGAAGCTGATCCGGAAACAGCGTCCACTGCACCAGGTCCACCACGTGGGTGCCCACGTCGGCCAGACCTTCTCCGTACTCGGCCACGTCGAAGAAGGCCGCCGGCCGGCGGATGGGCACGCCCGCCACCAGTTTCATGATGTGGTGAATGCTGCGGGCGGTCACGCCCGGCGCCTCTGCCGTTCCAGGCTCCGGCCGTCCGAATACCGAGGGTTCATTCACCAGGATGCGCTGGAGGATGGAGGTGACCTCGTAGCGCTCGGTCATGATGTCGTATCCGACCAGGCCCTTGCGCTCGGCCATCTCGAGCGCGGCTTCCAGCTTGCCCAAGTCCGCCGAGGCGATGATCCAGGGCTTGTCGGCGAGCACGTGCATGCCCGCCTCGAGCGACGCCAGGATCCGGTCGATCTTCCCCCGGTTGCGTCCTGACATCACCACCACGTTGCCGGCGCGGTCCTTCAGCATCCGTGCCAGAAAGTCCGGGCTGGCGTGCGCCTCCAGCTCCCACTTCGTGGGATTCTCCGCCCGCGTGTTGAACAATGTGATGCGATTGAGGTAGTCCGCCAGCTCCGGGCCGACCGGAGCGTACACCGCCACCCGCTTCGATACCCAGGGATACATCTCCTTCTGGATCAGCGCGGCGTGAAAATGGCCGGGATCCAGAATGACCAGTTTGACCTGCTCCATGGCATCACCTCCCAGGGCTGCGCCGGCCAGGCCCAGGAAAGCTCCGATAGTTGTCCACTTCCCCGTTTTCATTCCGCTTCACCGCTCTTCCAGCGCGTCTTTCAGAATACACCAAGAACCGCAACCCATTGGCGTGGGACAGGCCTTGCGGAAGTGGCTGCCCCGATCCTGTTACAATTGCAGGTTCAGGTTCATGCCCCGCGTCTCGCTGTTCGTCACCTGCATAATCGACCAGGTGTTTCCCCAGGTGGGGCTGGCCATGTGCCAGGTGCTGGAGCGTATCGGCTACACCGTGGATTTCCCCGAAGCCCAGACCTGCTGCGGCCAGCCGGCCTTCAATACCGGCTATCGGGAGGAGGCGCGCCAGGTGGCGCGGCACTTCCTCAAGGTGTTCCGGGATGCGGAGCACATCGTGGTTCCGTCGGGCTCCTGCACCGCGATGATCGTGCACCACTACCCGGGGTTGTTCGCCAACGAGCCGCGGTGGCTGGAGGAAACCGGGCGCCTGACGCCCCGCTTGTGGGAGTTCTCCAAGTTCCTGCTCGAGGTGGCGCGGGTCGAGGACGTGGGGGCGCGCTACGACGGCGTGGTGACCTTTCACGACTCCTGCCACGGCCTGCGGGAGCTGGGCATCAAGGAGGGCCCGCGGCGCTTGCTTGGAAACGTGCGCGGTCTCACCCTGCGCGAGATGGAGCCCGCCGAGGAGTGCTGCGGTTTCGGCGGGACCTTCGCGGTGAAATTCCCGGAAATCTCGGGCGGCATGGGGCGCGCCAAGATCGAAGCCATCCGCTCGACCGGCGCCGGCGCCGTGGTGGGCATCGATTCGAGTTGCCTGCTGCATATCGGGGGCATGCTCTCGCGGGCCGGGCTGGACGTTCGCACTTTGCATCTGGCCGAGGTGCTGGCCCAACAGTAGGCGGAACGCATGACCGGCACGCCGCTCACCCACATTCAGGCCACGCTGGAGGATCCCCGCCTGCAAGCGGCCATCTACAAGGCCTCCGGCCGCCTGATGGACCACCGCCGCCACGCCATCGACCCCGAGGAGCTGCCCGACTTTCAGGAACTGCGCACCCAGGCCAACCTGCTCAAGCGTCATACTATCGAGAACCTCGACCACTACCTGGAGATGTTCCAGGCCCAGGTCGAGGCTCACGGCGGCCAGGTGCTGTGGGCCAGCGACGGCCAGCAGGTGGCCGATTTCGTGCTCGAGCTGGCCCGGCGCAAGCAGGCCCGCCTGATCGTCAAGTCCAAGTCGATGACCACCGAGGAAATCGACCTGCGCGACCGCCTCGAACCCCAGGGGCTGGAGACGGTCGAGACCGACCTGGGCGAGTACATCCTCCAGTTGGCCGGCGAGCGTCCCTATCACATCGTGGCGCCCGCCCTCCACAAGACCCGCGAGGACGTGGGTGAGATCTTCAGCCGCCGCCTGGGCGTACCGCTCGAGAACGAGCCGGAGAAACAGACCAAGATTGCGCGGGCCGTGCTGCGAGAGAAATTCCTGGCGGCCGACATCGGCATGAGCGGGGCCAACTTCCTGGTGGCCGACTCCGGCGCCGTGGTGCTGGTCGAAAACGAAGGCAACGCCCGGATGAGCACCACCGCTCCCCGCATCCTGGTGGCCGTGGCGGGCATCGAGAAGCTCATCCCCCGGGCGCAGGATCTGGCGGTGTTCCTGAAGCTGCTGGGACGCAGCGCCACCGGGCAGGCGCTCACCGTCTACACCTCTTTCCTTTCAGGCCCGCGCCGCGAGACCGAAATCGACGGCCCCGAGGAGTTCTACGTCATCCTGCTGGACAACGGGCGGAGCAAGCTGCTGGCCGACCCCGAAAAGCGCCAGTCGCTGTTCTGCATCCGCTGCGGCGCATGCCTGAGCCACTGCCCGGTGTATCGCAAGATCGGCGGGCACAGCTACCCTTGGGTGTACTCAGGACCCATCGGGGCGGTGATCACGCCGCAGTTCCAGGGCATTCAGGCGGCCGGCTGGCTGCCTTTCGCCTCGAGCCTGTGCGGGGCCTGCGGCGAGGTGTGCCCGGTGAAGATCGAGCTGCCCCAGTTGCTGCTGGAGCTGCGCGCGGAGATTCAAAAGGCGCGCGCCCGGCACAGCGAGAACCGCTGGGAGAAGCTGGCCTTCCGGGCCTGGGCCTGGGTGATGCGGCATCCGCGGATCTATGAAATGCTGGGAATGATGGCTGGCGCCGTGTTGCCGGGCGCGTCGCCCGGCGACTGGAGAGAACGTCTCCCGCGCTGGGCGGCCCGCGGGCCGCTGGGGGCTTGGATCAGCCAGCGGGACCTGCCGCCGCTGCCGGAGCGCAGTTTCCGGCGGGTGTGGCGGGAGCGGTTGAGGGCGGGGAAGAGCTGATGCCGCGCGAGCACATCCTGCACAAGGTGCGGACGGCCCTGGGCCGCAGCGTAGGGCAAGCGCCGGCGCCGGCGCCCGCGCCGCGCTTGCGCATTCCAGAAGTCGATGCCGAGGCCCGTCTGGCCAGCTTCTTCCGGCGCATTGAGAGCCTGGCGGGCCAGACCTTCCACGCCGTCGCGGCGGAGGAAGCCCGGGCGTACGTCGAGCGCGTGGTGGACGGCCGCCCCGCGGTGGCCTCCAACGCCCCGTTTCTGCGGGAGTGCGGCATTACCGGCCTGGCTTCCGTGCAGACGGGTTTCACCGCGGCCGCGGAGCTGCGCGCCGCTTGCGTCGCGGCCGCCTGTGGCATCACCAGCGCCGACTACGCGCTGGCTGATACCGGGACCCTGGTCCTGCTGTCCTCCCCCGAGGAGGCGCGCATGATTTCTCTGCTGCCGGCGGCGCACCTGGCGGTGGTCCCACGGCGGAGGATTCTGACCGGGCTGGACGAGCTTTTCAGCCGGCTGGAACGCCCCGCCGACCAGACCAGCTCGATGGTGCTGATTACCGGTCCCAGCCGCACCGCGGATATCGAACAAATCCTCATCCGTGGCGTACACGGGCCGGGCGAGATTCACGTTATTGTGGTTTAGATCGGAGGACACGGCATGACACGCTGGAGATGGACCGGGCTGCTGCTGGTGAGCGCGGCCACGGCTTTCGGGCAACTGGGCGAGCTCTCGATCAGCGGCGGCAAGGCCACGCTGCGCAATGCGGAACTGGGCTCTTTCGCCCTCACCGGCACGGGCGGAAGCACCACTACGGTCACGGCCGAGGCCAAGACCGACGTGCGCATCGGCGTGCGTTTCACTGTCAACAACCAGTCGTTCTTTGGCCAGGAGTTCGGTTACGCCTACAACCACGGCAAGCTGTCCATCAGCAGCACGCCGCCCGAGGAGGTGGGCATGCCGGTGCACCAGGGCTTCTACAACTTCCTGGCCTATGGCTCGCCGGAAGGCTCGAAAGTGCGCCCCTTTGCGGCCGGCGGCGTGCACTTCAGCACTTTCTACCCGCCGGGCACCGGAGTGTTCTCGGGCAACGGCGTCACCAAGTTCGGCATCAACTACGGCGGCGGGATCAAGATCCGCGTCAGCGAGATCATGATGCTCCGCTTCGATGTGCGGGACTACTTCCAGCCCAAGCCGAACTTCTGGCAGCAGGACCTGAAGGGCTGGATGCACATGCTGGAAACCAGCGTGGGCTTCGGCCTAGCCTTCTAGCGCCCGCTTCCGAGCCGCGACCGTCAGGGAGCGGTGGCCCACGGGGACGCTTCCGTCTGTCCCCGGCGCGCCACATAATTCCGCTTGCTCTGCGGCGGGTTTGGATACACACTTAGATTTCAAGGAGGACTCCGGAGTTGAAGCTGGTGGACGCGTCCGCGGTGCGGGAACCGACCGAGCGGTGGCGCACGGCCGACGCTAGCGAACTGTACGATGTGGCTCGCTGGGGCAAAGGGTATTTCTCGGTTGGGGCGAACGGTCACTTGTGGGTGCATCCCTCCAAGGACCCGGCCCGCGGCATCGACCTGAAAGAGCTGGTGGACACGCTGGTGCTGCGCGGCATCTCTTTGCCTATCCTGATCCGCTTTGGCGAAATCCTGCGGCACCGGCTGGGGGAGATCCATCAGGCCTTCCGCAACGCTATCGCCGAGTACGGTTATGCAGGGGAGTACCGCTGCATCTATCCCATCAAGGTCAACCAGCAGTGTCAGGTGGTGGATGAAGTTCTCCGCCACGGCCGGCCTTACGGTGATGGCCTGGAGGCCGGCTCGAAGCCCGAGCTGCTGGCCGTGCTGGCGGTGGCCGACAACGAGACCCCCATCATCTGCAACGGCTTCAAGGACGACGAATACATCGAGATGGTGATGCTGGCCAAGAAGATCGGCCGGCAGATCATTCCCGTCATCGAGAAGTACACCGAGTTGGAGATGATCGTCGAGCACGCCCAGCGCGTGGGCGTGCGGCCCGTCATCGGGCTGCGGCTGAAGCTGGCCAGCCGGGGCTCGGGACGCTGGAAATCCTCGGGGGGCTACCGCTCCAAGTTCGGGCTTACCGCCAGCGAGGCGCTGCGGGCCTTCGAGCAGCTCAAGGGTCTGGGCATGGCCGACTGCCTCGAGCTGCTGCACTTCCACCTGGGCAGCCAGATCACCAACATCCGCCAGATCAAGGCGGCGGTGATCGAAGCGGCGCGCATCTACCTGGAATTGGCGCGTACCGGCGCGGGGCTGAAGTACCTGGACGTAGGAGGCGGCCTGGGTGTGGACTACGACGGTTCCCAGACCGATTTCGAGTCCAGTGTCAATTACACTTTACAGGAATACGCCAACGACGTGGTCTACCACATACAGAACGTGTGCGACGAGGCGGGCGTGCCGCACCCTACCATCCTCTCCGAGAGCGGGCGGGCTGTGGCGGCCTACCACAGCATGCTCGTGTTCAACGTGCTCGGCGTGAGCGGACTGGGCGAGGAGGACCTCTCCCACGAGGTGCTGCCTGACTCCGAGCAGCCACTGGTGGATCTCCAGGAAACCTACCGCGCGCTGTCCTCGAAGAACCTGCTGGAGGCCTTCCACGACGCGCAGCAGGCGCTGGATCAGGCGCTAAACCTCTTCAGCCTGGGTTACCTGCCCCTGGATCAACGCTGTCAGGCCGAGAACCTCTACTGGGCCATCTGCCGCCGCATACAGCGCATGGCCAGGGAGCTGGAGTACTTCCCCGAGGAGTTGGAAGGGCTGGACGCCATGCTCTCGGACACCTACTTCTGCAACTTCTCGCTTTTCCAGAGCATGCCGGATAGCTGGGCGGTAAAACAGCTCTTCCCTATCATGCCCATCCACCGGCTGGAGGAGCCTCCCACGCGCCACGCCACCCTGGGCGACGTCTCCTGCGACTCCGACGGCAAGATCGACCAGTTCATCGACCGCCGCGACGTCAAGCGCGCCCTGCCGCTGCACCCCTTCACCGGCGAGGACTACTACCTGGGCGCCTTCCTGGTGGGGGCCTACCAGGAGATCCTGGGCGACCTGCACAACCTGTTCGGCGACACCAACGCCGTGCACGTCAGCCTCAACGGCTCAAGCGAAGTGATCCTCGACACGGTCATCAAGGGCGACACCGTGCGCGAGGTGCTCAACTACGTCGAGTTCAAGGCCGACACCCTGCTGGCGCAGTTCCGCAAGGACGTGGAAGCCGCCCTGCGCGAGGGCAAGATCGGCTATGAGGAATCCGGCCGCCTGCTCCGCTTCTACGAAGACGGCCTGCACGGCTACACTTATCTTGAGGAGGGCCACGCGCGGTAACACATGAGGCAGGTGCTTGTATATCACGGTGAGGACGGCTACTGGGTGGCCGAGTGCCCCAGCCTTCCCGGGTGCGTGAGCCAGGGCCAGACCAGGGAAGAGGCGGTTGCCAATATCAAGGAAGCCATCGCCGGGTACATCGAGACCTTGGAAGAGGATGGCCTCCCGATTCCGGAAGAGCGCTTCGACGCTCTCTTGCTGGCGGTGTGAGCAGGCTCCCTTCGGTCTCCGGGCGTCAGTGCGCCGCCGCTCTGGCCAAGGCTGGGTTCATCTTCCGTCGGCAGAAGGGCAGCCCCATGATTTTGCGCCGGGATGCGCCCTTCGCTCAGGTATCTGTGCCGGATCACCGGGAACTCGACCGCGGCACTCTCCGCGCCATCCTGAAAGCGGCGGCTCTCACTCCGGACGACTTCACGAGACTGCTGTAGCTCGGCCTGCGGGGCTCTCCTATAATCGGAGAGAGGGGGGTACATGGGAATTGTCCAAGCTGCTTCGCAGCCGCTCGAAGCTCAGGATTCCACGTCCGAGATCGTCAACGACTTCTCCATTCAGGTGGCCACGGTAAACGGCTCGGGCAGCCAGACCGCCAACGCCGTCCTGATGCGCGCCATCTTTCAGATGGGCATTCCCGTATCGGGCAAGAACCTCTTCCCGTCCAACATCGCCGGGCTGCCCACCTGGTTCACCATCCGTGCCAACCGTCACGGCTGGATCGCCCGCAAGAAAGAGATCGACCTGCTGGTGGCCATGAACGCGGAGACCGCGCGCGAGGACGTGGCCCAACTGCAACCCGGCGCGGCGGTGATCTATGACCAGCCGCTGAAGCTGGAGGCCGTGCGCTCGGACGTGCATTGGTACCCGGTGCCTTTTGACGAGCTGGTGGTCCCGGTCTGCCCGCAGGCCCGCCTGCGCAAGCTGGTGCGCAATATGATCTACGTGGGCGCGCTGGCGCGCCTGCTGGACATCGACCTCGAAGAGGTCCGCCAGGCGCTGTTCAAGCAGTTCGGCGAAAAGAAGGTCAAAGCGGCCGAGCTGAACTGGGGCGCGGTCCAGGCCGGACACGACTACGCGGCCAAGAACCTGCCCAAGACCGATCCCTGCCGTGTCGAGCGCATGAGCGCCAACGCCGGCAAGATCATCATCGAGGGCAACGCGGCGTGCGCCCTGGGGGCCGTGTTCGCCGGCGTTACGGTAGTGGCCTGGTATCCTATCACGCCCTCCTCGTCGGTCATCGAGGCGATTACCAGCTACCTGGAGCGCTTCCGCATGGACCCGGAGACCGGCCGCGCCACTTTCGCCGTGGTCCAGTGCGAGGACGAGCTGGCCTCGCTGGGCACGGTGATCGGCGCGGGCTGGGCGGGAGCGCGCGCCATGACCGCCACCTCCGGGCCGGGCATCTCGCTGATGGCCGAGTTCACCGGGCTGGGCTACTGGGCGGAAGTGCCCGCGGTGATCATTGACGTGCAGCGCGTGGGACCCTCGACCGGAATGCCCACCCGGACCATGCAGGGCGACCTGCTCTCCACCGCCGTGCTCTCTCACGGCGACACCAGGCACCCCATGTTGTTCCCCTCCTCCATGCGCGAGTGCTTCACCTTGACGGGCGAGGCCTTCGACCTGGCCGAGCGCTTCCAGACTCCGGTCTTCGTGATGACCGACCTGGACCTGGGCATGAACAACTGGATGTCGGACCCCTTCCCCTACCCCGAGGAGCCTGTCCAGCGCGGCAAGGTGCTCTCGGCCGAAGATCTGAAACGCCTGGGCGGCTTCGCGCGCTACCAGGACGTGGACGGCGACGGTGTCGGCTACCGCACCCTGCCCGGCACGCCCCACCCGGCCGCCGGCTACTTCACCCGCGGCACCGGACACGATGAGCGGGCCCGCTACAGCGAGCGCGAAGACGACTTCATGAACCAGATGGACCGGCTGTCCCGCAAGTTCGAATCCCTGCGCGGGAATGTGCCGGAGCCGTACCTGGATGAGGACGCAGACGCCCATCTCGGCCTCATCTGCGTGGGCACTTCCCGCTACGCGGTCGAGGAGAGCCGCGACCAGTTGCGCCGCGAGTTCTCCACCCCCACCAGCTACCTGCGTCTGCGGGCCTATCCGTTCACCGCCGCCTTGCGCGACTTCATCCGCCGCCACGAGCGCGTCTACGTCATCGAGCAGAACCGCGACGCGCAACTGCTCCTGCTCATGCGCCTCGAGCTGGATCCCGAGGACATCGCCAGGCTGCGCAGCATACGCTACTACGGCGGCGCGCCGCTGGACGCGCGCACCGTCACCGAGGAGATCGTCCGTCAGGAGGGTCGATGAGCGCCGCCGCGGCAACGCCTCCCAAGAAAGCCAATCGCATCGGACTGGAAGTTATCAGTTACAAGGGCGCTCGCACCACGCTGTGCGCCGGCTGTGGCCATAACTCGGTTTCCGAACGGCTTATCGAATGTTTCTTCGAGCTGGGTGTCCCGCCCTGGCAGGTGGCTAAGTTCTCCGGCATAGGCTGCTCATCGAAGTCCCCGGCTTACTTCCTGGGCATGTCCCACGGCTTCAACGCGGTGCACGGCCGTGCGCCGTCGGTGGCCACCGGGGCGCTGCTGGCCAACCGGCACATCCTCGGCGTCACCCTCAGCGGCGACGGCGACACCGCCTCCATTGGCCTGGGCCAGTTCATGCATATGCTGCGGCGCAACGTGCGGCAGATCTGCATCATCGAGAACAACGGCGTCTACGGCCTCACTAAGGGCCAGTTCTCGGCCACCGCGGACGCTGGCTCGACGCTGCGCAGCGGCGCGGTCAACGAGCTGCCGCCCATCGACTGCTGCGTCGAGGCTATACAGTTGGGCGCCACGCTGGTGGCTCGCACCTTCTCCGGCGACAAGCGGCAGTTGCAGGCTATCCTCAAGGCCGCCATTGTGCATCAGGGACTGGCGGTAATCGACGTCATTTCGCCCTGCGTTGCTTTCAACGATCACGAAGGCTCCACCAAGAGTTACGCCTACATGAAGGAGCACGGCCAGCCGCTGCACGAGGTGGACTTTGTGCCATCTTTTGAAGAGATCGAGGTGGAGATCGAGGATGGCGCCGTGCGCGAGGTTACGCTGCACGACGGCTCGCGGCTCCGGCTCAAGAAGCTGGGCGGCGACTACGATCCGTCCGAGAAGCTGCGCGCGCTTACGGCCATTCACGAGGCGGCCCGGCGCGGCGAGGTGGTCACCGGCATCCTCTACCTGGACACGGGGCGGAAGCACTTCGCCGAGCTGCTGAACCTGGTGGACGAGCCTCTGGCCACCCTGCCCGAATCACGCGTCCGCCCGTCGCGCCAGGCCCTTGACCAGATCATGGAGGAATTGCGGTAGGATAAGCCTCCAGGCTTGTCTCCGTCGCCCCAACTTGACCGTCTCCGCGTGGTCCTGGCCTCGCCGCGCAATCCGCTGAACATCGGAGCCGCGGCCCGCGCCATGAGCAACTTCGGGTTCTCCCAACTGCGCGTGGTGAACCCGTACGAAGTGGCCTTCCGCGAGGCCCGCTCGGCGATCGGCGCCGGGGCGGTGATGGAAGCCGCCGTCGACTGCCGCAGCGTCGCCGAGGCGGTGGCGGACTGCACGCTCGTGGTGGGCACAACCGCGCTCGGCCATCGCGAGTTGCAGCACCGTCTATGGCGGCTCCCCTACGGCGCCCGGTTGATCCGGCGGCGGCTAGCCCAGGGTTCGGTGGCGCTGCTATTCGGCTCCGAGAAGTACGGCCTCTCGAACGACGACCTCGGCCACTGCCACTGGCTGATGAGAATACCCACGGGGACCGAGCACGAATCCATGAACCTGGGCCAGGCGGTGGCGGTCTGTCTCTACGAGCTGGCGCGCGAGCCGGAGGGGGCCGTTCGGCCCGAGCGCAAGCGGCACGCCGCGGCCGCCGAGCTGGAGCGCATCACGGAATTGCTGGCGGAGCTGTTGCGGGAAAGCGGCTACGTCAACCCCCGCACCGCCGTTTCGACGCTGGAGAAGCTCCGCCGCCTGGTCCGCCGCCTGGACCTCTCGCCCCGCGACGCCGAGATCTGGCTGGGCATGCTCCGCCAGCTCCTCTGGAAACAGCGCGCCTAAGGTGGGGACAGCCCGCGTGTTTCCCCAAATCCGGAAACATGCGGGCTGTCCCTACTGGTGTCGCCGGGTTACAGATGCCGCGCCAGGAAGCGGCACATGGCCAGCCCGTCCAGCCACTTGAAGGGGAACTCGCCGGTGGTGTAGTGCGCGCAGGGCAGCACCACGACGT
>VFZS01000066.1 GCA_016871095.1 Acidobacteriota bacterium | reverse complement strand
ATCTCGGGCTCCGGCATCTGGACCAGCTCCAGCTTCATGTACTCCTTGAGCAGCAATGCCTTCATCTTGCGACTCCCCGCGAAGCACCTATCGTACTTCAGAACCGCTCCCGCATGCTGGTTTGCCCAGCCACATGGTGTAATGGTAGAATGCTGGTGTAGAGGTACCATGGCTCTCAACATCAAGAACCGCGAGGTAGAGCGCCTGGCTACCGAGGTCGCCGGCATGGCTGGTGAGACTAAGACCGAGGCCATCCGCCGCGCCCTGCTCGACCGCAGGCAGCGGCTGGCCATCCGCAGAACGGATACCAGCCGCGGGCGGCGTCTCCGGGCTTGGCTGGAGAACGAGGTCTGGCCCAGCATTCCACCGGACGTATTCGGACGGCGGCTTTCCAAAGAGGAAGAGGAAGCGATCTTGGGCTACGGTCCGGGAGGTTTTTGAGCCTGAGACCCATGGTTCTGGATACGTCAGCGATCGTCGGCATCCTGCTAGGGGATCCGGAACGCCAGCGGCTCTTGGCCGAGATTGACCGCAGCCCACTGGTGGCGGTTGGCGCTCCCACGCTGTTTGAGTGTGCCATGGTGGTTTCATCCAGGCTGCACTGCGACGCTCGCCCGCGCCTCATCGAGTTCCTCCGCCGGGCCGAAGTCGAGACTATCCCCTTCACGCGCGAACACTACGAGGTCGCCTCAGACGCCTTCTTTCGCTACGGCAAGGGCCGGCATCCCGCCGCGCTGAATTTCGGCGACTGCCTGGCATACGCCGTGGCCCGCCTCTCCGGCCTACCCCTGCTCTACATCGGTGACGACTTCTCGAAGACAGACCTGACCGCCTCAGGCGGATGAAGTGACTACCCTTTTCCCGCGATAGACTCTACAGGTATGAAGCCGCGCATCTCTGCCCTGCTTCTGCTGGCCGCGCTAGGTCCGGCTGGCTGCGGTTGGAGCCAAGCCGGTCGTGCGCCCGCCGCTCCGGGCGGCTGGGTGTCCCACAAGGGCGCCGGATACACGCTGGAAACCCCTCGCGGGTGGACTGTGCGCGCCGAGCCTAAAACCGGGCGGCTGGACATACAGGGCGCCGCCGGCGAGCAGGCGGTGGTCTGGCCCATGTTCATCCCCGGCGCGCTGGATGCCGCTTCCGGCCCGGCGGTCCTGCGCAAGCTCAGCGCGTCGCTGTGGCCCGAAGCCCGCTGGGAGGCTGCGCATCCCGCCGGCGGCAAGGCCCTCCGCATGCGCGGCAGCGCCCAGGGTCGGACGGTGCTGGCGGCCCTGGCCTGGGTTCCGAGCACCAAGGGAACCCCGGCGTACCTCTATGCGGCCTCCGCGCCCGAGATCGGCTTTCGCCTCCTGGAGGACGCCTTTGCCCGCGTCTTCGGCAGCCTGCGCCTGTCGGGCGCGCCTGCGGCTGGCGGGCAGCCCGCGGCGAGCTGGGTGCGCTGGCAGGATCCGCGCGAGAACGCCTTCAGCTTCGAGATCCCCAGCGGCTGGAACATGACCGGGGGCCTCTTCCGCTTCGCCTCCGTCGATATCCGCCCCGCCTGGCAACTGACCTCCCCGGACGGCCAGATCCGCATCACCGGCGGCGACGCCGAACTGCCGCCCTTCACCTTGCCCAACCAGATGCTGGCCATGGCCGGTTTTCGCGAAGGCATGATGTACTCGCCCGGCTACGGCGTCAACATGATGGTGCGCCGCTACATTCCGGGGATGGCCTTCGCCCGCGAGTACGTCACGCAAAAGGCCGCTCGCGGCTGCACTGAACTTGCTTTCACCGACAGCCGCGAGCGCCCCGACGCCGTACAGGCCCTCAACGCCGTGTACTCGCAGTACGGCGCCTTCGGCGTCTCGCTCACTCTCACCGCCGGGGAGGTGGCCTTCACCTGCCGCCAGAACGGCCAGCCCAGGCGCGGCTACTACTTCGCCGGAACGCAGCTCACGCAGACCCAGGGTACGGGCCTGTGGAACCTCGAATACCTGTGCGGCTTCCTGGCCCCCGCGGCGCGCGCCGCCGAAGCCCAGTCGGTGCTCCACCACATCATCGGCTCCATACAGATCAACCCCCAGTGGGCCGCCATGCAGCAGGGCATCGCCGCCAACACTTCCCGTATCGTGGCCCGCACCAGCGAAGCCGTCTCGAACATCATCAACGAGACCTACTGGAACCGCCAGGGAGTCATGGACGAGATCGACCGGCGGCGCTCGAACGTCATACTGGGCGTCGAGGATGTCATTGATCCGGCCACGGGCCGCCAGATCAAGATCGAGAGCGGTTCCGAGTACTACTGGATCGACCACCGTGGCACGATCGTCGGCACCCAGACCGACACCCGCCCCAACCTCGACTTCCGCGCCCTGATCCGGCTGCCGTAGGCGGCGTGGTAAGCTGTGGGTGGACGATGGCCACGGCAATTTCCGCTCAGCTCGCACGTTCGCAATTGGGCAGCCTGCTCAAACAGGCGGCCGAAAGAAGGGCGCGCTTTGTCATCACCCGCAGCGGCAAACCGACGGCGGTGCTGTTGTCGATTTCTGACTTCGACGACATGCTCGAAGAACTGGATCCCCTGTTCCGGCGGAGTCTCGCGGCTGCCGCCAAGGAGTACCGGTCGGGTAAGGCTTTGCCCCTGAGCGACTACTTGCGCGCGCGCCGCTCCCCCGCCCGGTGCCGGGCCTGATCCATGCCAGCCCGCTTCTCGGTCCTCTTGACGCCCAGTTTCCGGCGCGACCTGGAGCGCCTGCCGACGGGCATCCAATCGAGGGTCCTGCGCGCCGTCTCTCGACTCGAGCACAACCCGTTTGGCCCCCCAGGGCGGGTCAAGATGCTCAAGGCCAAGGGCGTGGGACAGTGGCGCCTGGAGGTCTGGCCATACCGGGTCCGCTACGACGTCTCGGGCTGCGATGTGGTGCTCTACCGTGTCCGCCATCGCAGCGAAATCTACCGAGACTGATTTCCACGCCGCACCCCACCGCCCGCCCCGGTCTAAGATAGAGCTATGTCCAAGACCGCTCTGATCAAGGAAGCACTTTCGGCCGGCGACGGAATCGTCCGCCTGGCCCCCTGCTGGGTGCCCCGCTCGTTCCTCATGCCGGGCGGCCGCCTGAAACTGGATCCCCGCGACCTCTACGCCCTGGGCGCGCACCGCGGCGGCATCGACGAACGCTGGTTCGCCTCAACCACCAACGCCGACAACGGCCCGGGCACGCCCGAGGACGAGGGCCTCAGCTACATTGCCCTGAACGGCCAGCGCGCGCTGCTCAAGGAAGCTATCGAGACCTATGGCGACGTGTTCCTGGGCGCCGATGTGATGCGCACTTACGGCGGCTTCAACCTCCTGTGCAAGTTCTTCGACAACCTCGGCCCCATCCCCCACCACATGCACCAGATGGACGTGCACGCCGCCAAGGTGGGCCGCAAGGGCAAGCCCGAGGCCTACTATTTCCCCGTCCAGTACAACATCAAGGAGAACAACTTCCCCTACACCTTCATGGGCCTCAACCCGGGCACCACCCAGGATGACGTGCGGGGCTGCCTGGAGCGCTGGAACCAGGGCGACAACGGCCTGCTGTACCTGTCGCGCGCCTACAAGCTCCAGCCCGGCACCGGCTGGCAGATCGACGCCGGCATCCTGCACGCCCCCGGCTCGCTGGTCACCTACGAGCCCCAGGTCAACTCTGACGTCTTCGGCATGTTCCAGAGCATGGTCGAGGGCCGCGTGGTGCCGTGGGACCTGCTGGTCAAGGATGTCCCGCCGGAGAACCACCGCGACCTGGACTACATCATCGGCATGCTGGACTGGGAAGCCAACGTGGACCCCTACTTCGCCAAGAACCGGCTGTTCCACCCGCTGCCCGTGCGCCCCGCAGCGGAGATGGCCGAGCAGGGCTACTCCGAGAAGTGGGTGACCTACTCGACGAATCTGTACTCCGCCAAGGAGCTGGCGGTGTCTCCCGGCCGCTCCGTGGTGATCCACGACGCCGCCGCTTACGGTCTCATCGTGGTCCAGGGCACGGGCGCGATCGGCAAGCTGGACGTCGAGACGCCCACCATGATCCGCTACGGCCAGATGACCAAGGACGAGTTGTTCGTCACCGTGGGCGCCGCGCAGGCGGGCGTTACCGTGACCAACCGCAGCGACTCCGAGAACCTGGTCCTGCTGAAGCACTTCGGACCGGGCAACCCCGACGCTAAGCCGCTGGTCCGCGCATAGTGTAGTGAGCGAGAAATCCGTTTACAGACGCCCCAGGACCGCTTGCTGACACGCGCGGCTCGGCCAGGGCTTCCGAGCCGCGACCGCCAGGGAGCGGTCCCGTCAAGGTACTTGCGACACGGCACACTAGAAAGGGAAACGGGGCGCGCTTCGGCGCGCCCCGTTTGCCGCGTCAATCAGATTTGACCCTGAATCTGTGATTTCCTGGTCCCCTTCGCATCGGGGCACTCCTATCCTACCACAACCCGGCACGCTGGACAGACCAGGGGCACTTGACCCGCGCTGCCCCGCGACACGACACTAGTCTTACTGAGGACCCATGCTGCGCTTCGAGACTGCCGGGGAATCCCACGGAGAATGCCTGGTGGCCACCCTGACGGGGCTGCCGGCGGGACTTCCCATTTCGGTGGAGGCCATCAACCTGGAACTGTGGCGCCGGCAGCAGGGGTACGGCCGCGGCGGGCGCATGAAGATCGAGTCGGACCGCGCGGTGATCGTCTCCGGCGTGCGCCACTCCCAGACCATCGGCTCGCCCATCACCGTGCTGATCCGCAACCGCGACTGGCAGCACTGGAGCGAGGCGCTGCCGGTGGAAAACGAGCCCGGCGCCGAGGATAAGAAGCGGCCGCTGACCCGTCCGCGTCCCGGCCACGCCGACCTGGCCGGGGTGATGAAGTACAACTTCCCCGACGCCCGCTACATCCTGGAGCGCGCCAGCGCGCGCGAGACCGCCGCGCGGGTGGCCGTGGGCGCGCTGGCCAAGACCTTTCTGAGTCACTTCAGCGTCCAGATCCTGAGCCATGTCATCGCCGTCGAGGGCGTGCGGCTTTCGCGCGCGGCTACCTGGGAGGAGATTGTGGCGCTCGCCGAAAGGACCGAAGTGGTGCTGGGCTGCGTCGATGCCGAGATCGAGGGCCGCATGAAGGAGGCGGTGGACGCGGCCGCGCGCGCCGGCGACACGGTGGGCGGGGTCTTCGAGGTGGTGGCGCACGGCGTGCCGCCGGGCCTGGGTTCGCACATCGCCTGGGACACCCGTCTGGACGGCCAGCTCGCGCAGGCCGTCATGTCCATTCAGGCGGTCAAAGGCGTCGAGGTGGGGCAGGCCGAAGAAGCGGCCGCCGCGCTCGGCTCCCAGGTGCAGGACACCATCTCTTATGACCGCGCGGAGGCGCGCTTCACGCGCGGCTCCAACCGCGCCGGAGGTCTCGAAGGCGGAATCACCAACGGGCAGAACTTGGTGGTGCGGGGATTCGTCAAGCCCATCTCGACGCTGAAGAGGCCGCTCGAATCGGTGGACCTGGCCACCCGCGAGCCGGCCGCGGCGTCTTACGAGCGCAGCGACGTGTGCGTGGTGCCGGCGGCGGGAGTGGTGGGCGAGGCCATGGTGTCCCTGGTGCTGGCGCGGGCCTTCCTGGAGAAGTTCGGCGGCGATTCCCTGGGCGAGACCCGCCGCAATTATGACGCCTACAGGGAGCAGTTGAAGAACTACTGATGATCTACCCCATCGTGAAGTATGGCGACCCGGTGCTGGAGCAGCCCGCCGAGACGGTCACCGAGTTCGACACGCCGGAGTTGCATAAGCTCGTCGAGGACATGTTCGAGTCCATGTACGCCGCACACGGGGTGGGACTGGCCGCGCCGCAGATCGGCATCGGACGCCGCATCTCGGTGATCGACCCCTCGGCGGGAGAAGACCACTCGCAGCGCCTGGTGCTGATCAACCCGGAGGTGATCAAGGCCGAGGGCGGGCAGAACGAGGAGGAGGGGTGTCTCAGCCTGCCGGGTTTTCGCGAGCAGGTCAAGCGCGCCAAGCGGGTCACGGTGCGGGCGCGGAATGTCCGCGGCGAGAGTTTTGAAATCACTGGCGAGGGGCTGCTGGCGCGGGCCTTGCTGCACGAAACCGATCACCTCAAGGGCAGGCTGTTCTTCTCCCACGTCAGCCCGCTCAAGCGCGATCTCATCCGGCGGAAGGTGCGCAAGTTGGCCAAGGCCGGCGAGTGGGGATAGCGAGGCGGGCGTGCGGCTGGTCTTCCTGGGTACTCCACAGTTCGCCGTGCCCACGCTGGAGTCGCTCGCCGTGGCCGGCTATCAAGTGCTCCAGGTGGTGACGCAGCCGGACCGTCCCGCCGGGCGCGGACAGCAACTGGCGGCCTCGCCCCTCAAGCAGGCGGCGCTGCGGCTGGGGTTGCCGGTGTACCAGCCGGAGCGCGTCAAGCAGCCCGAGGTGGCCGCGCGCCTGACGGCGCTCGGACCCGCCGCCATGGTGGTGGTGGGTTACGGCCAGATCATTCCGCAGACGGTCATCGATATCCCGCCGCTCGGCATCATCAACGTTCACGCCTCGCTGCTGCCCCGCTACCGCGGCGCAGCGCCGGTGCAGTGGGCCATCGCGAGGGGCGAGACGCGCACCGGCGTGACCACCATGCGCATTGACGCCGGACTGGACACCGGCGATATTCTGCTCCAGCGCGAGACGCCCATCGGCGAGGAGGAGACCGCGGTGGAGCTGGGGCAGCGGCTGGCCACGCTCGGCGCCGCCTTGCTCGTCGAGACGCTGGCGGGGCTGGAGAGCGGCGCGATCGTCGCCCGCCCTCAGGATTCCTCGCAGGCTACCTATGCGCCGCTGCTTAAGAAGGAGGATGGACTCATCGACTGGCGGCTCACGGCACGGGAGCTTTGTCACCGCGTGCGCGGGCTGCTGCCGTGGCCGGGCTGCTATACCGGCCTGCGGGGGCAATTGCTCCACATCTGGAAGGCGCGCCCGGCCGCGGGCGTAACGGGAGAGCCAGGCACACTCCACCCCACCCAGGGACGTCTTTTGGTAGCCTGCGGAGAGGGCACTAGTCTGGAGGTGCTGGAGTTGCAGCTCGAGGGCAGGAAGAGATTGGCGGCCAGCGCTTTTCTGTCCGGCCAGCGTTTGTTGCACAATGAGATGTTTGGGGAGGTTGGGGAGTGAAGCTGCCTCTCGGCTACCGCTACGCGGCCACTTACGCCGGCATCCGCAAGGACCAGCGGGATGATCTCGGGCTGATCCTCTCCGAGCCGCCGGCCTCGGCGGCCGCCATGTTCACCCGCAACCGCGTGCAGGCCGCGCCGGTGCGCCTGGCGCGCACACACCTGCGCGGCAGCGGCGGGGTTGCGCGCGCCATTTTGGTGAACGCCGGCAACGCCAACTGCGCAACCCGCACCGAGGACCGAGTGGCGCTGGCCTGCTGCCGGGCGCTGGCCCGCGCGCTCAAGTTTCCCGCCGAGCAGGTGCTGCCCGCCTCCACCGGAGTCATCGGAGTGGAGCTGGACCACCGGCTGATCGTGCGCGCTCTCCCGCGCCTGATCGAGGGTCTCTCTCCCGACCGCTTCCAGGCCGTCTCCCACGCCATGCTGACCACCGACCGCGGTCCCAAGGTGGCCTTCGGCGAGGTGCCCCTCCGCCGGGGCGCCATACACATCGCCGGCATGACCAAGGGCGCGGGGATGATCCATCCGCAGATGGCCACCACCCTGGCCTTCGTGCTCACCGACGCGGTCCTCTCGCCCGCCCGCCTGCGCCGGTCGCTGGCGGCGGCCGTGGAACGCAGCTATCACCGCCTGTCGGTGGACGGCGACACCTCGACCAACGACACCGTGCTGCTGCTGGCCAACGGCGCCTCCGGCGTGCGGCCCGCCGCCCAGGAGTGCCTGGTGTTCGACGAGGTGCTGGCCTGGGTGATGGAGGACCTGGCCGAGAAGATCGCCCGCGACGGCGAGGGCGCGCGCAAACTCATCACCATCCGTGTGCTGGGCGCGCGCGACGACAGCCAGGCCGCTTGCATCGCGCGAGCCATCGCCAATTCCCCTTTGGTGAAGACCGCCATCGCGGGATCGGACCCCAACTGGGGCCGCATTCTTTCGGCGGCGGGCAACTCCGGCGTCGTGCTGGATCCCTCCCGGGTCGATATCTATGTGCAAGGCATGCTGGTGTGCCGCGCGGGCGTGGCCGCCCGCTTCGCCGAGCACGAGCTGAAACACTTGCTGGACGCGCGCGAATGCGCCATCCGCTTCGTGATCCGCGGGCGCGGCCAGGGGCACGCACGCTTCTGGAGCTGCGACCTCACCGAGCAGTACATCCGCATCAACGCCAGTTACCGCACCTGAATGCTGACCCGCCGGCAAGTCTTCGGGACGCTCCCGCTTTTTCCCCTGCGGGCCGACGAAGCGGCCGAGGTGCGCGACCTGCTCGCCCGCATGGCTGGAGCCCTCGGCGACGC
This sequence comes from Acidobacteriota bacterium, assembly GCA_016871095.1. GTDB lineage: Bacteria > Acidobacteriota > Terriglobia > Bryobacterales > Bryobacteraceae > VFZS01. The sequence continues at coordinate 4,926 of VFZS01000066.1, read as the reverse complement.
CAGCGCCGCGGAGTTTCTGCGCTGCTTCGACCGGCAAATGTCCGGCTACGCCCGGCTGGAGCGGCAGGTCTACGCCTTGCTGAACCAGTTCGCGGTGGCCTCTTCGGTCGAGGTGCTCGAACAGCGAGGCGACCAACGGCAGCGCAACCTCGAGGCCGACTGGTTGCTGGAGATGCGCAGCCTGGCCGCCACCGGCCCCCTCGAGCGCCGCCGCGGGATCCTCAAGCTGACCCTCGAGCGCCGCGGCCGGGACTGGCGCATCAGGGCCCTCGATCCGCCGGACTTCTTCGAACCGCCGCGCGGGCGATAGCACAGCCCGCGCGCCACGGTCCGCTTGGGGGATAATGGAAGCAACCACCCTGATCTCAAGGAAGCTGTATCCCATGCAAGCTCGCCTGGCTGCCGCGGTCGTGACGCTGGCCGCAGTGTGCTTTGCCCAGACGCCGGAGGCGCGCCCGCCGCGTCCCCGCGCGGGCAAGGCCGAGATCCTGAAGTCCGCCGGCATCCAGCCCGGCATGAAGGGCTACGCCTGGACGGTGTTCGCCGGCGCCGAGCCCGAAGCCATGCCGGTCGAGATCGTCGGACTGTGGAAGAACGCCTGGGGGCCGCGCCAGGATGTCATCATCGCCAAGCTGGGCGGCAAGGCCGCGCGCACCAACGTCGCGGCGGGCATGAGCGGCAGCCCGGTGTACGTGGACGGCAAGCTGATCGGGGCCATCTCCACGCGCATGAGCGTGTTCTCGCCGGACGCCATCTGCGGCATCACCCCCATCGAGCTGATGCTCGAAGTGGCAGAGTTCGACGACTCCCGGCCGGCGGACGCCCGCACCCCGGACCAGGCCGCCGAGGCGGGCTCCCCGCCGCGCGCCGCCGGCCTGGCTCACCTGGAAACGCCGCTTACCTTCGCGGGTTTCGACGCCTCCGTGCTGGACCAGTTCGCCCCCGCCTTCCGCCAGCTCGGTGTGACCGCCGTGCAGGGCGGCGCCGCCGGATCGCTGGCCGGCCCCAGGCCGGCGCCGGGCTGGCAGCAGTCCCTCCAGCCGGGTGACGCCGTGGCCGCCGTGCTGGTCTCCGGCGACATGAGCATCACCGGGCTGGGCACCGTCACCTATAACGACGGCCGCCGCGTGCTGGCCTTCGGGCACCCGCTGTTCAACCTCGGCCCGCTGGACATGCCCATGAGCCGGGCCGAAGTGCTCCTCACTCACGCTTCCAGTTTCCAGCCGGGCAAGTTCGCCAACGCCACCGAGATCGTGGGCGCCTTCAGGCAGGACCGCCACAGCGCCATCATGGGCGTGCTGGGCGAGACCGCCGCCGTGGTGCCGGTCAGCCTCACGGTGCGCTCTTTCGCCGACGACAACAGCATCCGCAGGCAGAAGGACTTCCGCTTCAACGTCTTTGTGCAGCAGAAGTGGACGCCCTATCTGATGATGGTGACGCTGTTCAACTCCATATCCGGGCTGAACGATTTTCGCGAGGAGTCCACCTTCCGGCTGAGCGGGAAGGTGGAGCTGGCCGGGCAGCAGAGTCTCGTGTTGTCCACCATGCAGGCCCCGGGCGAGATGGCCGCACCCGTTCCGATGCTGCTGGCGATCTGGTGGGGCGACAAGTTCAACCGCCTGTTCCTGAACGCGGTCAAGACGCCGCAGCTTAAGCGCGTAGACGCCGTCATCGACCTGCTGCCCGAGCGCCGCGTCGCCGCCATCGAGAGCGCCTGGCTGGGCGTCAGCGAAGCCGAGCCGGGCCAGGAAGTTCCTCTCAAGGTCTTCCTGCGGCCCTACCGCGGGCCGCGCATCGCCCGGGACTTCACCTTGCGGCTGCCCCAGGGCCTGGCCAAGGGCGAGCATCGCATCCTGCTCAGCGACGCCGACACGCTCAACCGCTTGCAGAACTCCGGGTTCTTGAATCGTTTCATCGACCTGCCCCAGGCGGTCTCCCTCATCAACCAGGAGCGCCGCAACGACCGCCTTTACATCTCGCTGGTCGAGGCCCGGCCCACGCTCTTCTACGACGACAAGACCCTTCCCAGCCTGCCCGCCTCGGTGCTCAACGTGATGCAGGCCGGGCGCTCGGCCAGCCGCAGCTTCGCCACCTCCGGGGAAAGCGCCCTCGAGCAGATGGCCGTCCCCTTCGAACACGTCATCACCGGCAGTTACGCCCTGAAGCTATCCGTCAGGTAACTCTCCTTCCATGAAAACTATACGCGGCGTCATAAGTGCTTTCGCATCACGGCGACCACTCGCTCACGCTCGTGGCTCGGTTGAAGGCGTGAACGCCGTAGCCGAGCCGCGACCGTCAGGGAGCGGTTGCGCGGTCAACTCCTTCGCTGCATATAGACTGCTTTGGCTGCTCGCCCTGGTCTCGCTGAGCTGGACCGGGGAAACCAGGTACTGGTCGCAGGGCGACTACGCGGACTTCGAGAAGGGGCATTCCAGCAAGGTCTCGCTCACCAGCGACGGCCGTCTGCGCCTGGCGCCGCGCTTCGAGGAGATCTTCGACTCCGCCTCCATCTACCTATGGGCGCTGGCCGAGGACTCGAAAGGTAACCTGTACGCCGGCGGCGGCGGGCCGGGCGGCCCCGGCGCGCGCCTGTACGTGCTCCCGCCGGAGGGCAAGGGTAAGACCCTGGCCTCCTGGGACGACCTCGAGGTACACGCCGTGGCGGTGGGTCCCGGCGATCAGGTCTACGCCGCCACCTCACCGGACGGCAAGGTGTACAAGATCCTCCCCGGTGGCAAGCCGGAGGTCTTCTACGATCCGCGCGCCAAGTACATCTGGGCCATGGTGTTCGACAGCCGCGGCAACCTCTACGTGGCCACCGGCGATCGCGGCGACATCCACCGCATCTCGCCCCAGGGTAAGGGCGAGGCCTTCTTCAAGACCGGCGAGACGCACGCGCGCGCGCTGGCCATCGACCCGCAGGGCAACCTGGTGGTGGGAACCGAGCCGGGCGGGTTGATCATCCGCGTGAACCCCAAGGGCGAGGGCTTCGTCTTGTACCAGGCGGCTCGGCGGGAAATCACCGCGGTGGCCTTGGCCGCCGACGGCAGCATCTACGCCGCCGGCGTGGGGGCGAAAGGGCCGGCGCCGGCCGTGCCGCCCGTTCCTCCCGCCCAGGTGGCCCCGGCGACGCAACCCAGCCCCGCGCCGACCAGCCTTCCCGGGACCGCCCAGCAGCGGCAGGTGCAGCCCATGCCAGCGCCCATCCCCAGCCTGGCTGCGCCAGTTGTCGCGGGCGGTTCCGAGATCTACCGCATCGGCCCGGATGGCTTCCCGCGCAAGGTCTGGAGCCACGCCCAGCACATCGCCTACAGCATCGTCATGGATGCGGATGGCCGTCCCGTGATCGGCACCGGGAACAAGGGCCTCATCATTCGCCTGGATTCCGACCTGGTGCACTCCGAGTTGTTGAACGCCTCTCCCACTCAGGTCACCTGCCTGCTCGCCGGCCGCGGCGCGAAGCTGTACGCCGCCACCGGCAACGTGGGGAAGCTGTTCCGCATAGGGCCCGGCAGCGAGGCGGAAGGAACTTTCGAGAGCGACGTGTTCGACGCCGCAATGTTCTCCTACTGGGGCCGGCTCACCTTCCGCGCCAGGATGGAGGGCGGCCAAGTGTCGCTGGAGACCCGCAGCGGCAACCTCGAGCGCCCGCAGAAGGACTGGAGCGCGTGGTCGCCCGCGGCCACGGCCGCCGAGGGCGGCCGCATCGGCTCGCCTCCCGCACGCTTCTTGCAGTGGCGCGCCACGCTCAAGGCCTCGCGCGACGGACGCTCGCCCGAGCTCGAAGCCGTGGACGCCGCCTACCTGCCCAAGAACGTCGCTCCGGTGGTGGCGCAGATCGAGATCACTCCCGCCAACTACCGTTTCCCCGCGCAGACCCTCACCCTCACGCCTTCCACCACCCTCACCCTGCCGCCGCTCGGCAGGCCGCCGCGTCCCGCCAGCGCATCCCTCAGTACGGATACCGGCGCCACTTCGATGCAGTACGCCAAGGGTTTTCTCGGCGCGCGCTGGGCGGCGACTGACGACAATCAGGACAGCCTGCTCTACAGCGTCCACATCCGCGGCGTCAACGAGAGCGAGTGGAAGCTGCTCAAGGACCAGGTCAAGGAGAAGCACCTGAGCTGGGACTCGACTGGTTTTCCCGACGGCGAGTACCGGCTGCGCGTGGCGGCTTCCGATGCGCCTACCAATCCCCCTGCGCAGGCGCTCACCGCCGAGCTGATCAGCGACCCCTTCGACATCGACAACACTCCGCCGGAGATCACGGGGCTGACGGCGGCGCCCGCCGGCGGCAAGCTCGAAGTCCGCTGGAAGGCCGCTGACGCCTTGAGCGTCATCGAGAAGGCCGAGTACTCGGTCAACGGCGGCGAGTGGACCCTAATCGAGCCGACCACCCGCCTGTCCGACTCCCGCCAGCACGACTACCTGCTGGCGCTGGAGCCGGCCAGCGGCGAGCGCGCCATCGCTGTCCGCGTCACCGACTCCGCCGACAACTTCTCCCTCGCCAAGATCGTGGTGCGGTGAGCGGGGGCCTGCTCACCCAAAGAGGCGATCCAGTAACTCCTGACGGCTGATGCGAAAGTGAGCGGCAACATCGGCCAAGATCCCGGCCATCGTCCCGACGCGAAGGGCTGGCCGCCTCGGGATGGTCACGTGATGCTCACCGTGCTGCTGGTGACCAAACGCATGTGGCTTCCGGTCTGGCGGACCACCCGATATCCGAGTGTCCTCAACGCCGTGGCGAGATCGTCCCCCGACGCACCACGCGGCATTCTCACAGCGCGGCATAGCCGCAACCAAACCGGTGGGGCGGCTCCCCAGAGCCGCAGGCCGACCCCCAGGTCGGCCAGGCACCGGCCTGGGGGCCGGTGCGCGGGCGGGGGCGCCCGCCCCACGGAATGTTTGCCGGCCGCGGCGATTTTC
>VFZS01000065.1 GCA_016871095.1 Acidobacteriota bacterium | reverse complement strand
CGGCGTCACTCACCTGGTCTTCCGCCAGCAGTTCCACGGCCTGGACGTCTACAACGCCGAGTGGACGGTCAATGTGGATCGTGACGGCAGCGTGCTCAATGCCGGCGGCGCACTCGCCCAGCAGCCCGCCGCCGGCCCGCCGGAGCCAGGCTCCGCCCCCACGGCGCTGCGCGCCGCGCGGGCGACCGTCCGCCCGGCTATCGGTCCGGAACCCGCGGGGCAGGCCGTGTGGTTCCGCATTAACGGCGTCCTGCGTCCGGCCTGGGTTTTCAGCATCACGGACGAGAACGGCATCGACTGTTACGCCACGGTGGTGGACGCCGCTACCGGGCAGATCCTGGCCCAGACCAACCTGACCCTCTATCAGTCGCCGCCCCGCGGTCTGGTGTTCGAGCGTCAAAGCCCGCAGCCGAATCCGGCGCCCGGCCATCTGCTCACCGCGCCGCCGCCCTATGTCGAGCGCACAGTGCAGTCCTTCGCCGGGGATCCGCTGGCCTCGCCGCGCGGCTGGGTGGGCGGCGCAGCCACGGTGGGGAACAACGTCGTCGCCATCCACAACCCCCTCGGCGTGCGCTTCCTCGAGGGCGGTCTGCCGGCCGTCTCCCCCACGCTGGATTTCAGTTTTCCTCTGGCCCTCGGCCCCGGCGCGCCCAATCCCATCCAGTTTCGCGACGCCGCCACCACCAACCTGTTCTACTGGGCCAACCGGGCGCACGACCTGTTCCACCAGTACGGCTTCGACGAAGCCGCCGGCAACTTCCAGCAGGACAATTTCGGGCGCGGCGGCGCGGGCGGCGATCCCATGCGGGCCTACAGCCAGTTCGGCGTCGCCGCCAACACCAGCGCCAGCCTCAACAACGCCTTCTTCAGCACCTCCCGTCACGAGGACGGCGGCCGCGCCTCCATCAACATGTACCTGGGCGCCTCCCTCCAGGAGGGCGTCTTCAGCGACATCTCCTATGACGCCCAGAGTATTCTTCACGAATACACTCACGGCGTCAGCGGCCGCCTCGTGCGCCAGGCCTACGACCACCACCAGGGCGGCGCCATGGGCGAGGGCTGGAGCGACTTCTTCGCCCTCGAGTTCACCGTCCCGGAGGGCGCCCCGCCCGACGGCGCCTACGCGCGCGGCGAATACGCCTACCGGACCTTCGGCCCCGGCATCCGCACCCGCCCCTTTTCCACCAATTTGGAGATCAACCCGCTCACCTTCAAGTCCCTGGGGCGCGTCACCACCGGGCCCCAGGTCCACGCCGACGGCGAGATCTGGGTCCAGGCCCTCTGGGAGATGCGCGCCGCTCTCATCCGTCAGTTCGGCGAGCGGGAAGGCCGGCGGCGCACCCGCTTTCTGGTCATCGACGGCATGAAGCTGTCGCCGCCCGCCCCCACCATGGTGGATGCCCGCGACGCCATCCTGCTGGCCGACCGCGCCGGGTTCAACGGCGCCAGCCAGCAGCAGATCTGGGAGGCCTTCGCCAGGCGCGGCCTGGGCGTGCTGGCCCACAGCGCCAGTCCCGACTCCATTCACGTGCTGGCGTCTCATGAAATGCCCTCCACCACCGGCGCGCTGCGGCTCTACGAAGACCTGTACGTAGCCGGAGAGACCGTGCGCGTGGTTCTGCACGACGCCAACAACCCGGGCCCCACGGCCCACGTCCTTCTGACCACCGCCTCCGGCGATTCCGAGAGCCTCCTGCTGCGCCGTACCGGCAGCCTGTTCTGGGGTTCCATGCCCAGTTCCGCTTACGGCAGTCTCACCCGGTCGAACGGCTACCTCGACGTGATCCCCGGAGACTACGTCACCGCCTATTACGTGGACGCCGACGCCGGCGGTAGCCCGCGTCTGGTGGAAGCCAGCGCGCTGGTGCATCCGGAGTATGCTGTCATGTCCTCCGCCAACCGGCCCCCTGTTCCCACGCCGGAGGAGCGCGCCCTTTTTAGCATTCCACCCGACGTTCGGGTCTCCGGTTTGAACGCCCGGGTGGCGCTGCGCTTCCCGTTCCCGTTCTTCAACCACCACTTCACCTCTGTGCGCGTGTACAGCGACGGCCTGCTGGCCTTCGACCTGCCCAGATTCGCCGCCTGCTCCGACCGGGCCGGCCTGGCCGTCACCAACGGCATCGCCCCGCTGTGGATGGACCTGGCTTACGGCGGCAGCGCCCAAAAGAGCGAGAACGTGTACATGAGCAGCGGTCCCGGCTGGGTGACCTTCCGCTGGGCCGCCGAGACCCAGCCGTACTCCGGCGCCCAGCTCAGGCCCGAGCCGGTCAACTTCGCGGCCACGCTGTACGAGGACGGCCGCATTGTCCTCCAATACGGCGAGGGCAACCAGAATCTGGTCAACAGCCCGGTGGCCGCGCCGGCCTTCGGGTGCCAGGCCGCGGGACCGACAGTGGGAATCTCCAACGGCCACGAGACCTACCTGCAGGTCTCCTCAGCTCATGACGGTCGTCCCGACCTGGACAAGGCCTCAACGCTCACTTTCGAGCCCCCGCTGGGGGCCGCCACGGCGCCGGTGGTCAAGATCGAGTCGCCCCTGCCGGATGCCCGTTACCGGGGCATGCTCACGGTAAGCGGCATCGCCTATGACGAGGGATGGACCGTGGCCCGCCTGGATGTGCTCATCGATGGCATCGCCCGCGCTCGCACCTCCCCCAACGTATCGCGTTCCGACTTCTGCGCCACCCAGCGCGTGCGCGGCTGCCCCACGGTGGGCTTCAGCCTCAATCTGAATCCCGCGCGCCTCGGACTTGCTCCCGGTCCTCACCAGCTCCGCATACGCGCCACCAACGTGCGCGGCGGATTCGTGGATTACCCCAGCGAGCCGCTCACCTTCTTCGTGGACCCGGAGGAATCCCGCCCCGCCATCGGCGCTCTCGAGGCGCCTGCCGATGGCGCGGAGCTTTCCGGCGCCGTCGCGCTCAGAGGCTGGGCCTACGCCCAGGACGTGCGCCTGCGGGCCGTGGACGTGCTCGTCAACGGCCTCACCTATGGGGCCGCCACCTATGGCCAGCGACGTGACGACATCTGCGGACCGCTCGCGGAGAAGCCCCTCAACTGCCCCAACGTCGGTTTCACCTTCAACCTCAACACCCGCACCGGCGCTATCCCCCTCCCCAACGGCAGGCACACTCTCCAGGTGCGCGCCAGGGATGAACTGGAACGCTACACTCTGATACCCGAAGTCCCCCTCACCATTGCGGTGAACAACCCACCCAACCAGCTTCCCAGGGGCGTCGTGGCCGCTCCGCAGCCGAACGAGCGCCTCAGGGGTAAGGTCACTATCAGCGGCCACGCCTGGGACCCGGACGGCCGCGTGAGCTCGGCGGCGTTGCTGCTGAACGGCAGCTCCGTCCTCACGCTGCGCTACGGCCTGCCCCGCCCCGAGGAATGCCAGTCGCTGCCGGATGCCACAGCCTGCCCCGACATCGGTTTCGAGGGCGAGCTCGACACCACCCAGTTCGCCAACGGCCCCCACGTGCTGGGCGTCCGCCTCACCGACAACAGCGGCGCTACCGTCATCTTCCCCGCCCTGGCCCGCTACGGCATGAACATCTTCATCGACAACTGACCGATGGGAAACCGATGGGGACACCGATGGGGACAGACGGAACCGGTCCCTTCGCCGGCTGGACACATCAGGCCTGGAGGCTGTTCCACAGCCGTTTCCTGCCCCGCCGGCATTGACAGGGATGGGAACGGGATATAGTCGATTTCTCCGGGCATACTTGAGCAAGCTGCTTTCTGGTCCATGACACTCAGCACCTCCTTCCGGATGAGCGGCGCCGGGTCTTGCCGCTGATCTGGTCGAGCATGAGGTCCGGCGCCGTGCTTTTAGTCAACCAGACGCCCTGCCGGTATTTCCCTTACGAGCATCACAGTACGGGTCTCTGGTTCATCAACTACCTCCCGGATTGCCTTAGTTTCTGGCTCGCCCGCAACTTTTCCAGAGTTAACCCCGCGGAGAACAGGTCCCGGGATTGGAATGAGCATCTCCGAGCCGGTCTTCGCGGGGGGACGGAAGCCGAGATTATCCGCAATTTGCGCCGGGCTGGAGCTGGCAGGCCCTCCATCATCCAGCCGAGGGACTGCGATCGCGCGGCCTATTGGCTTTCCCGCACTAGTCCCGAGCGTCGCCGCGCCATCAAGAAGATGGCGGCCGCTCTGTTCCGGCTGACCGACAAGCTCGCTGGGACGGTTCCCAGCATGAACCTCGATGTGGCCATCCGCAAGGATGCATGCGTCCCGCATGGGTCTGCTCGTGCTGGCGGATGCATCCTGACCCACAGCGCGGCATAGCCGCAACCAAAGCCCTGCTGGCGGTTCCGTGGGGCGAACCTCCAGGTTTGCGAGCTGGTTTTCCAACCAGCTTTGGGCCGCGCCCGGAGCCCGCGGCAGGTAAGCCGGCAAGGATGCCGGCTCGCAAGCGTGGACGCTCGCCCCACCAAAGGCTCCAGAATCTTCGCGGCGCGCAAAGAAACTCAGCGAGTGTAGTACAGGCAGTCAGCGAACGCGCCCACCGCGGCTTCGTCAGCAGGGTGCGCGTCTTCTGCGCCCGTAGGTTGCCGGCCGCCTGGAGCAGGTCCGCTCCCACGCGCCGAAGCGGCCCCAGGGGCGCCGTCATTCGTCCCGGCTCTCAGCCTCGCGCCGGCGGGTTCTCTGGTCAAGCCAGAGCCGCCAATCCGCTATAGTGGGAACATGTTCTTTCGCCGGAAGCGCGCGACGATGCCGCGCTTCGCGGAGCACATCGCGGCCCTGCGAGCGGCCGGCTTCGAGACCGCCTCCGAACCGCTCGGCGGGGTGCGCGTGAGCCGTGGCGCTTCCGCCGCGCTGATCGAAGACTCTCCCGCCGGGCCGCGCATCGCGCTCACCGGCTGGCTGCGCGCTGGCGCGATGGCGCGCCTGGTGGACGTGGGCTTTCAGAAGTTCTGGAGGACGCCCGAGGGGCGCGACACCCCGGCTCTGGCCGAGCACCTGGAGGAGCTGCACGCTTTTGAAGGAGACCTGCGCGAGGCCCTCGGGCTGGTGAGCCTATACAACACGTCGCTGGGTACCACCAACGACCTGCACCTCTACGACCGGGTCGCTCCCCGCAGCGCCTCGAAGAACCGGTAGGCCGCCTGTGCTTCGGCCTGCCTTCCCTGCTTCTCGAGTAGGATCCCCCGCAACCGGAAGAGGCGCGGAAAGCTCAGGATGCTGAAGGGCTGCTCGGCGCCGGGCCGCCGAACCGGGTAAGTATCCAGCAGATCGCCGACCTCACCCGTGCGGCCCGTCTCGATCAGCGCCCACGCCACGAGCACATTGAGCGGCTCGCCCTCGCTGGCGGGTATTTCATTGTGTAGTTCCTGGAGCAGCGGGAGCGCGGCTGGACAGTGCCCGCTTAGCAACAGCGCATACGCCAAAGCGGTGCGCCGGATCATCCCCTGCGCCGCTTCCGGGAATGCACGCTGCGCCGCGCTGGCCCAATCCGCTGCGCTGGCTTCCGGACCGGCCAGATACTGGCCCACCCGCGCCATCAGGGCCGAGCCGGGATCCCGCGCCGCGGCGGCCGCTCGGGCGGCGTACTCGCGCGCCCGCTGGCGGTCGCCCGCCTCCAGACTCCAGACCGAGAGCTGCACCCAGGCCGCCACGCTGCCACGCTCCTTACCCAGTTGCTCGAGCAGGTCCACCGCTTCGCGACGCCGCCCGGTCAGGTACTCCCATTCCGCCCGGGCAAACTCCGCCAGCGGGTCACCCGCCGCCCGCCGCACCTGGATATACTTGCCGAATAGGTCATCCGCCCCCGCGCGATTCCCTTGCATGAGCCGCGCCCAGGCCGCCTTGTACGGCTCTCCGCCGCCCAGGAATCCGGCGTCCTTACGCCAGGCCTCCAGATAGTACTTCTCCGCCTCGGTAAATTGCCCCAGGTAGTAGTGCACATCGCCCAGCGAGTCCAGCGGATTGGCTTCCTCGGGCCGCATCTGCCGGTAGCGCTCCAGGGACCGGACCGCGTCGGCCAGGTCTCGCGCATAACCCTGCGCATAGCCGAGTTGGTTGAACAGCAGCGCGTTCCCTGGGTCGCGGTCCGCGGCTTTCAGGTAGGCATCCGCCGCCACGGCGTGCCGGCGAAGAGCCATCGCCTGATCCCCCAGGCGTCGGAAGACATCGCTGTCAGCGGGCGTGACCTGGGCCAGTGACATCAACGCCCGCTCCTGGGCCGAGCGATCGCCTTCCAGTGTCGCCAACAACACGGCCAGCCGTGCCCGCTCCACCCCGGGGATCCGGCTGCCCTCACGGGCGGCCTGCGCGATCACCTGCCGGGCGCCCCGCGGATCACCTGCGCCGGCCAGCCGCTGCGCCCAGGCCAGGTACGCCGCTCCGAAACCTGGTTCCAGCTTGGCCGCCCGTTGGAATGCATCCACTGCTGCGCTTGCCTCGCGTGCTTCGAGGCCCTCGACATAGGCGCGCAACGCCTCGTCGCGCGTGGCGCCGAAATCGCGGACCTGCCCGTGAAGCTCCCCGGCGACCAGCCGCGCCAGCCGCAGAGGGCTATCCCCGGTGGCGGCCGCTCGCGCCGCCATGCCGCCGCCGGCTGCCGCCTCCAGCACCGCCTCCACCCGCACCTGCGCACCCGTCCGCACCACATATCCGTGCAGAACGTGGGTCGCGCGCAACGTAGGCGCCTCTCGCAGACTGCCCACCGCCGAGACATCCACCTGGGGAGATCCCGCCAGATGCAGGCACACTGCCTCCGCCAGACCACGGCTCATCCACGCCATCGCGGGGTCCGGAGAGAGGTTCTCGAAGGGCAACACCGCCCAGCGCTGGTAGGCGACCGGCTTCCTGGCGCAGCCCGCCAGCAGCAGGGCTATCACCAAACCGGTTAGCAGGGCAGGCCGTGCTCCAAGAGGCTGCTGAAAGAGCCTTCCGGCGGCTCCTGGGAGCACAAGCTGAAGCTTATGCCCACGCCCTCGTGGGGCATGCTTCAGCTTGCCCAGCGGCTCTTTCAGCAGCCTCCTAAAGGACACGCGGCTCCAGAGCCATCAGCTCCTGGAACTCGGGCAGTTCCCGCAGCGCCGCAAACTCCGGCTCCTCCAGGTACTTCCGCTTGTCCTTGAAGCCTTCTTCCAACGACCTGCGGATGTACTGGAGCGCCCGGTCGTTCACCCCGGCCTGGGCGTACACCTTGGCCAAGTAGTAGTGGAACTTGGCGCGCTCCTCCACGTTGCGCTCCTGGAGCATCACCCCATAAGTGCTGCGGTGCTCGAACACCTCGGGGTCCAGCGCCAGCGCCTGCTGGTAGGCCTTGGCGGCGTCCTCGTACTTCTTGCGGGCAAAATACGCGGTGCCCAGGTTGCTGTAGATGGATGCTGAGTTGGGAGCCAGCTTCAGCGCTTTTTTGTACTGGTTGACCGCGCGCCGGTAGCTCCTCTTGGCGTAATGGACGGTGCCGATGTTGTTCATCGCCTCGGCATACTTGGGGTTGAACCTCAAGGCGCGCTCGTAATGCCTCTTGGCGGTGTCGAGCTGCATCAACTGGTGGTAAGCGATCCCCAGCTTGTTCCACAGGACGCCGAGCTGCGCTTTCTGCGCCTCCCGCGATTTCTCGACCTCCTTGATCGCCCCCTGGTAGGTCTCGATCGCCTCCCGGTACATCTTGCGGGCCATGTAAATGTCCCCGCGTCTCTCCGGGGTCAAGGCAGCGGTCTCCGCCGCCGGCTGTGCCGGCTCGCTGGCGGGCGGGTCTTGCGCGGCGGCGAGACTGGTGAATAATCCGAGAGCTGCGGCCGTGAGCACGAAGCGGCAACCAACCATAGTCAGCCCCTTTCCCTACGACTATTTGAACACACCCCACAAGCGGCGGAAGAAACCTCTCTTTTTCTCCTCTTTTGGCACGCCCGCCGCGGGCGGCGGAGACAGCGCGGCCGGGGATCCTCCCCGGCGCGCGGCCGGAGGCCGCTGGCTCGAGGCCTGCGGCGCGCCTGCGGGCGGCGCTGCGGAGGCCACCAGTTCAGGCGGGCCGGCAGGCGCCTCCCACGAGGCCACCCGGGTTCCGCCTCCATGCAGGCGGCAGGTCTCCAGTGGCTGGGTTCCCATAAGGAACACCTCGGTCCGCGCGTTGGGACAGGCGCGTGTGGCCAAGCCTCCCGTAGCCGGGTCGATTTCCACGCTCACCACCCCGTCCGGCGGTGTGAACTCGCTGACGGAGTGGTACTCCCGGAACTGGTGGGCCCGCTTCATGAACTCCGTCCAGATGGGCAGCGCCGAGTGCGCCCCTTCCTCGTTCAGTTCCCGGTTGTCGTCAAAACCTACCCACACCACGCACACCAGCTTCGAGGTGAAGCCCGCGAACCAGCCGTCCCGCGAGGTCCCCGTCTTGCCCGCCGCCGGGAGCACGAAGCCGCGCCCGCGCACCGCCACGCCCGTTCCGCTGCGCAGAACCTCCTCCATCAGGTTGGTCATCACGTAGGCCACCCGGGGATCCAGCACCTGCCGATGCTCCGGCCGGCGTTGGTAGATCACGTTCCCGCTGTCGTCCCGGATCAGGCTCACGAAGTTCGGCTTGGACAACACGCCCCCATTGGCGAACACCGTATAGGCCCCCGCGATCTCCAGCGGCGTCACCTCGTAAGCCCCCAGCGCGATGGCAGGCGTGGGCTGGATGCTCAGATTCATGCCCGCCTGCTTCGCCAGATCCTCCACCGCGCCGTAACCCACCATCTCCGCCACGCTCACCGTGGGCACGTTCAAGGACTTCGCCAGCGCCTGCCGCAGCGTCACCGTGCCGTGGAATTCGCTCTTGAAGTTGTCGGGCGCGTAGGGCTTGTCATCGAACCAGAAGGTGGTAGGCTTGTCCTGCAAGAGGGTGGCCGGCGTCAACGGGGGCCGCCCCTCTATCAACGCCGTGTTCAAGGCGGCCGCGTACACGAACGGTTTGAATGAAGAACCCGGCTGCCGTTTGGCCAGCGCCCGGTTCAACTGACTGACGCCGTAATTGCGCCCGCCCACCAGCGCCTTGACCGCCCCGCTCTGCGGATCCAGGGCGATCAGCGCCACCTGAACGTCCGGCGTCTCCTCCCGCCGGAATCGCCGCTGCCGGTGAACCCTCGCGTCCACCTCCTGAAGCCCGACGCGGACCGCCTCGGCAGCCTCCCGCTGGAGGTTCATGTCCAGCGTGGTGTAGATGCGGTAGGTCTCCGACTGGAAATCGTGGTCCTGGAACTGTGCCTGCAACTCGTCATGCACCAGGTCCACGAAAAACGGGGCTTCGCTGGACTCCATGGCGCCCGGCGCCAGTTGCAGCTCCGTGGCTGCCGCTTCCTGATACTGCTCTTCGGAGATCAACCCGTTCTGCCGCATCAAGCCCAGCACTAGGTTGCGGCGCGCCATCGCCCGCTGGGGATGACGGAAGGGGTTGGTGAAGCTGGGCCGTTGGATGGTGCCCGCCAGCAGCGCCGCCTCGGGCAGCGTCAACTGCCGCACGTCCTTCCCGAAGTACACCTTGGCGCCCTGGCCGAACCCGTGGATGGCGAAGCTGCCGCGCCGTCCCAGATCCACCATGTTGGCGTAGTACTCGAAGATCTCCTCCTTGGACAGCCGCTGCTCCAGTTGCAGCGTGATCAGCACCTCGGCGGCTTTCCGGCTCCAGGTCTTCTGCTGGTCCAGCCAGAAGCCCCGCGCCAGTTGCATGCTCAGCGTCGAGGCGCCCTCCCTCCTCCAGCCCACCTTGACGTCCACGTAGGCCGCCTTGAGAACGCGCAGCGGGTCGAACCCGGCGTGCTGGAAGAAGCGCTTGTCCTCGGCCGAGATCACCGCGTCCACCAGCACCTTAGGCAGATCCGGGAATCGCACCAGGCGGCGCTTCTCGCGGTTGCGGTCCGAAAGATTGGTGATCAGCTCGGGCTCCAGCAGGTACTGCACCCGCTCGGTGTTGTCGCGCAACGAGACGATCTGCGACACCCGGTTCCCGGCCAAGCGTATCAGTCCGGCCTCCTGGTCGAAGAAGGAGTCCGGGCCGGGAAAAACTTCCACGCTGTTCGGGCGCACGTGGAACCAGCCCATGCGGTTGCTGCGGGAATCCCCGTAGCCGCTGCTGCGCAGTTGCGCCGTAATCTCAGCCGGAGAGATGGCCTCGCCCAGGTTCACCGCCCTGGGCGCGGAGAAGATCATCGAGGTGCTTTGGAACGGACCGGCGCGCAGCTTCTGGTCGATGAGCCGGGAGTACTTGACCCAGTAGTAGCCGAGGACAACAAATCCCACCAGCGCGAGCCCGGCCGTTGCGCCCACCAGCCACCGTCCTACCGGGTGTAGGGCAACCCGGACCCACCAAGCCTTCCGCGGCACCTGAATCCGCACCGCCACCTTAGGTCCCTAACCTACATTCTCGCACGAATTGCGCCGCTCATCTGCCCGTCGCGGCGCGAAAATGCAGATCCACGGTGTAGACAGCCACGTCCACCGGCACCGTGTAGCGCACCTCCAGGCGCACACCCGCCGCCGTGCGCCGCACCCGTACCTGCCCGTCCTCCACCCGCAGGCCCAGTCCCGCCGCCCGGTTCACCACGCGCGCCCGCAGTACCTCGTCCGGCGCCGCCAGGCCGGCCGGCTCCCGCATCATCCCTTCCAGCGCCCGCTCGAACGCCCGGTGCCGCCGGTAGTGCGGCATCAACAGCACCCCGAAACCGATCAGCACCGCCAGCACCGCCGCGCCGGCAATCCACCGCCACCATCCCGCCCGCGGCCTCTTCATCCTTCACTCCTCACCCTCGCACCAGGTTGCGCAACAGGAACAGCAGGTTGGCCGGCCGCTCCGCCAGCCGCCGCATGAAGTACGGATACCAGTGAATGCCGTAGGGCACGTACAGGCGCAGCCGGCAGCCCGCCTTCACCAGTTCCTTCTCCAGGTCCCGGCGGATTCCGTACAACATCTGGAACTCGAAGCCCTCCGCGCCGATGCCCAGCTCCCCCGCCAGATCCCGGGCCAGCCGGATCAGCTTCGCGTCGTGGGTGGCGAAGCCGGGATACACTCCCCGTTCCAGCAGGATCCGCGTGAGCCGGGCGAAACTGGCGTTCACCGCGCGCTTGGTCGGGTAGGCGACCGAGGCGGGCTCCTGGTACGCTCCCTTGCATAGCCGTACCGGAATCCGCCGCTCGCACAGCATGGCGAGGTCCTCCTCGCTGCGGTACAGGTACGCCTGGATTACGCCGCGCAGGTTCCCGTAGGCCTGATGCAGGTCCACCACCAGGCGCAAGGTGCGGTCTACATGCGCGCTGGACTCCATGTCCACCTCGACCACCTTGCCCTGCTGCCTGGCCGCCTGGACCACCCGCTCGACGTTGCCGCGGCAGGTCTCCTCGGAGATATCCAGGCCGAAGTGCGTCAGCTTGATGGAAAACGAAGCCGGCAGCCCCAGCCCGGCCACCCGCGCTACCGCCTCCAGGTAACCTTCCCGCGAAGCCTCCACCTCACCCGGCGAGGTCACGCTTTCGCCCAGCCGGTCCAGCGTCGCCAGCACGCCCTCGCGGTGCAGCCGCGTGCACACCCGCAACGCGTCATCCAGGGTCTGCCCGGCGATGAAGCGGCTGGTCAGCGGCCGCGCCAGCCGCGAGGTCTCGACCCACTTCCGCAACCGCTTCCGCTCGGACAGGAATAACAACAGGCTGCGCAGGAGCATGTACCTATGTGAGAACCTCCATCATTCTCCATCTTCCCATCACCCCGGCGCCCGTGGCGGCGCGCACATCGACTACACTATACACGAGGACCCAAACGCAAACATGCCGATCAAAACCCTTGCCCTCGTGACCCTGTGCGCTCTCGCGCTGGCTTCCGCCGCCACTGCCAAGACCAACCTCAGCGGGACCTGGAAGACCGACATGGCGAAGAGCGACTTCGGCGCCATGCCCGCGCCCCAGTCCAATGTCAACAAGATCGACCACGCCGACCCGAAGCTGACCATCTCCACCACTTCCGTCGGCGACTCCGGCGAGCGCACCTTCACTCTGACCCTCTCCACCGACGGCACGGAGACCACCAACGCGGTGGGTAGCGTCGAGATCAAGAGCAAGGCCCGCTGGGAAGGCAACGACCTCCTCATCGACTCCAAGGCCACCACCGACCAGGGCGAGTTTACCGTCAAGGACCGCTGGAGCCTCGCCGAGGACGGCAAGACCCTGACGCTGGTTCGCCAGTGGGCCGGTCCCATGGGCGAGGCCAAGCAGACCTTGATCCATCAGAAACAGTAGGCCCCTCCGCTCCCGGCCCGCCGCATGCCGAAGCTCGACTTCATTTTCTTCGATGCCGGCGGCGGGCATCGCAGCGCCGCCACTGCCCTGCAACTGGTCATCCAGCAGCAGCAGCGTCCCTGGGAAGTGCGCCTGGTCAACCTCCAGGAGATCCTCGATCCGCTGGACATATTCCGTAAGTATACCGGGCTGCGGCTCCAGGACGTCTACAACCTCCTGCTCAAGAAGGGCTGGACCCTGGGCGCTCCGCAACTGCTCCGCGCCATGCACTTCCTCATCCGCCTCTACCACCCCGCCCAAGTGCGCTTGCTCAACCAATTCTGGCCCCGCAGCCGCCCCGACCTGGTGGTCTCCCTGGTGCCCAACTTCAATCGCGCGCTCGGTGAAAGCCTCCGCCAGACCTTGCCCGGCATACCCTTCGTCACCATCCTTACGGACTTGGCCGACTATCCGCCTCACTTCTGGATGGAGCGCCAGGAGCAGTACTTCGTGTGCGGCACCGAACACGCCGCCGCGCAGGCCCGCGCCATGGGCCATCCCGCCGCGCGCGTGTTCCGCACCTCGGGGATGATTCTCCACCCGCGCTACTACCAGCCCGTCGAGGTGGACCGTGCCGCCGAGCGCCGCCGCCTGGGCCTGGATGCGGACACTCCCACCGGCGTGATCCTGTTCGGCGGCCAGGGCGCCGGCGTCATGCTCCGGATCGCCGACCGCCTGGACCGCGTCGCGCGGGATCTGCAACTAATCCTGATCTGCGGCCACAACCAGAAGCTGCGCCGGGCCTTGCTGCGCCGCCCGCGCCGCCGCCCCTGGTTCGTCGAGGGGTTCACCACCGAGGTGCCTTACTACATGGCCCTTTCGGATTTCTTCGTCGGCAAGCCCGGCCCCGGCTCCATCAGCGAGGCCCTGGCGATGAGGCTGCCAGTCATTGTCGCCTCGAACGCCTGGACCATGCCCCAGGAGCGCTACAACGCGCGCTGGCTGCGCGAGAACGGCCTGGGCCTGGTGGTCCGCAGCTTTCACCAGATCGGCGCCGCTGTCGAGGAGCTGCTCGAGCCCTCCAGCTTTGAGGGCTATCGCGCCCGCGCCGCCCAGCTTTCCAACCGCGCCGTTTTCGAGATCCCCGACATCCTCGAAAAGATCCTGGAAATGGCGTAGACTGTGACCATGGCGCGTCCTGACGAAGACGCATTCTTCTTGCAGGTGAAAGACCTGTCCGGGCAAGCGCTGGAGCACCCGGTAGCAGACCCCAGCCGTGGGGAGAGATCCCCTGGGCCAGAGCGGGGTGTCGAAAG
>VFZS01000064.1 GCA_016871095.1 Acidobacteriota bacterium | reverse complement strand
GGACGACGCACGCGCCGGAGGCAAGAGCCGCCAACGCCTGGGCGGCTATATCGCGGATCACCTGGAGGGCCTCCTGGCCGGGCCCCGGCGCCCTTCGGTAGCTCGCCGCAAGTTCGCCCGCCAGCGCGCGAGTCTTGCCCCAGTTGACCGTGAAGTTGCCCGCGCCGTCGGTCTCGTAAACCCACGCCACCAGCCCATACTCGGCCAAGGAAGGTTCCGCCCTCAAGGGGAAGCTATCCCAGATAATCAGCTCTGGCCTTCCGTCTCCGTCTCGATCCGCTATCCAGGACAAGGGCGAGCTGCCGAAGCGCTGGAGAGTGCGCCAGCCCACCGTGCTGGTCCCAAGGCAGAATCCCCGGTGAGGTTCCTTCTCTTGCGGTCGCGTTACTCCGACCGTGACGGTCCAGTACCGGCCGCTGCCGGAAGCTCCCTCGGCACGCACCGCAAAGCTGGTGCCCTTCGAGGGCCTCCTCAGCCACGCATCGGCGGGAACAGCCTCACAGGGACCAGCATGGTCCTCGCCTCGGAGCCAAACGAAGCCGTGTTCAGGGACGCCCATGGCCACGTGCCGCGGCGCCATCAGGCAGCTCGGAGGCGGTCCGCCGTACACGCCAGCAGAGACCGGTTCCATGAGGAGCGCCACGGCGAGGAATCTGAGCATATACCTCCCGTGCGCCGAGCCTGGCGGCGATCCGCGTGCCGGCTGAAGCCGGCCCCACTTCCGCCGGCTACTCGGCTTCGAAGGTTTCCAGTCCCGGGGCTTCTTCGGGCAGGCCGCCGGCGTAGTGGACGCGGGTCTCCTCGGCGTAGCCTTCCAGCCCCTCGCCGAAGCCGGGTTCGCCTTCCGCCGGGAGTTCTTCCTCCAGCTCCTCGCCCGCGATCTTGATACGGCGGTAGTAATCCATGCCGGTTCCGGCGGGAATCAGCCGCCCCATGATCACGTTCTCCTTGAGGCCCCGCAGGTAGTCCACCTTGCCATTGATGGCCGCCTCGGTGAGCACCCGGGTGGTCTCCTGGAAGGAGGCCGCCGAGATGAAGGAATCGGTGGACAGCGAGGCCTTGGTGATACCCAGCAGCACGGCCCGGCCCTTGGCCGCCCGGCCGTCGGCCGCCACCACCCGGTCGTTCTCCTCGCGGAACCTGAACTTGTCCACCACCTCTTCGGGGAGGAACTCGGTGTCGCCGATGTCCTCGATCTTCACCCAGCGCATCATCTGGCGGACGATGACCTCGAGGTGCTTGTCGTTGATGTTGACGCCTTGCAGCCGGTAGACCTCCTGGATCTCATTGACCAGGTACTTCTGGAGCTCGGTTTCGCCCAGCACGTCCAGGATGTCGTGCGGGTTGCGGGGACCGTCCATGAGGGGATCGCCGGCCCGGACGCGCTCGCCTTCCTGCACGTTGATGTGCACGCCCCGGGGAACAGAGTAATCGCGCTCCTGCTCATCGTCGCCGCGAATGATGATCTTGCGGGCGCCCTTGCTGACCTCGCCGTACTTGACCACGCCGTTGATCTCGCTGATGACCGCGGTCTCGCGCGGCTTGCGGGCCTCGAACAACTCCACCACGCGGGGCAGGCCGCCGGTGATGTCCTTGGTCTTGGTGGTGGCGCGGGGGATCTTGGCCAGCACGTCGCCGGCGTGAACCTCCTCGCCGTCCTTGATCATCAGGTGGGCGTGGGTGGGCATGAGGTAGCTCTTCTCTTCCCCGCGGCCGCCGCTGGGCGGCCGGACCACCAGCTTAGGCAGGCGCTTCTCGTCGGGGGAGTCGGTGACCACCCAGTGCGACATGCCGGTGATTTCGTCCATCTGCTCCTGGAGGGTGACGCCTTCCATCAGGTCCCGGAAGTGCACCACGCCGCTGACCTCGGTGAGGATGGAGAAGGTATACGGGTCCCACTCCAGCAAGACGTCGTTGGCGTTCACCCGCTGTCCGTTCTCGAAGCGCACCTTGGCCCCGTAGACCACCTGGTAGCGCTCTTTCTCGCGGCCCTTCTCGTCCACCACCGCCAGGATGCCGTTGCGATTCATGACCACCAGATCACCGGGCTTGTTGCGGACGGTGGCGATGTTAATATACTTGGCGAAGCCGTCGCTCTTGGCGTCCTGGGTGGACTGCTCGGCCACCCGGGTGGCCGCGCCGCCGATGTGGAAGGTGCGCATGGTGAGCTGCGTGCCCGGCTCGCCGATGGACTGCGCCGCGATCACCCCCACCGCCTCGCCCCGCTCCACCAGCCGGCCCGTGGCCAGGTTGCGCCCGTAGCAGAGCTGGCAGGCGCCCCGCTTGGACTCGCAGGTCAGCACGGAGCGGATCTTCACCCGGTCCTTGCCGGCCTTGTCGATCTGAGCCGCCAGCTCCTCGCTGATTTCCTGGTTAATCCCCACGATGAGGTTGCCCTCATAATCCAACTGGTCCTCCAGGACCACCCGGCCCACGATGCGATCGCGCAGCGGCTCGATGATCTCGCCCGACTCCACGATAGGCTCGACGTAGATGCCGTTGGCGGTGCCGCAGTCGGTCTCGGTGACGATCACGTCCTGAGCCACGTCCACCAGGCGGCGCGTGAGGTAGCCGGAATCCGCGGTCTTCAGCGCCGTGTCCGCCAGGCCCTTGCGCGCCCCGTGGGTGGAGATGAAGTACTGCAAGACGTTCAGGCCTTCGCGGAAGTTGGCGGTAATGGGCGTCTCGATGATGTCGCCGGAGGGCTTGGCCATCAGGCCGCGCATGCCCGAAAGCTGGCGGATCTGCTGCTTGCTGCCGCGCGCGCCCGAGTCGGCCATGATGTAAATGGGATTCAGGTAACGGCCCGTGCGGTCGTCCTCCTCCATCACCTTGAACATCTCCTCGGAGACGCGCTCGGTGACCTTGGACCAGATCTCGATGATCTTGTTGAGACGCTCGCCGTTGGTGATGGCCCCTTCCTGGTACTGGGTCTGGACGTTCATCACCTCGTGCTCGGCATCCCGCACCAGCGTGGCTTTCTGCAACGGCACCACCATGTCGTCGATGCCGATGGAGATGCCGGCCCGGGTGGCATAGTGAAAGCCCAGGTCCTTGACCTTGTCCAGCACCTGAACGGTGGTCTGGAGTCCGAACCGCAGGTAGCAGTATTGCACCAGTTGGGTGAGGCCCTTCTTCTTGAGCAGGCCGTTGACGAAGGGCATCTCCTCGGGCAGCACGTCGTTGAGGATGACGCGACCCACCGTGGTGTCCATCTCCTGCTTGCTGTACTCGACCGGCTCGCTGTGCAGCACGTTCTGGCTGTCAAAGGCCTTGTCCAGGTCCAGCACCTTGCCGCTGTAGCGCAGCCGGATAGGCGTGAGGGTCCCCACCTCGCCCATCTCCAGCGCGATCAGCACCTCTTCGGGAGAGGCGAACTTCTTGCCCTCGCCCTTGCTGCCGGGCCGGGCCTTGGTGAGGTAGTACAGTCCCAGCACCATGTCCTGGGTGGGCACCGCAATGGGGGCCCCGTGCGCCGGCGAGAGGATGTTGTTGGAGGACAGCATCAGGGTAGCCGCCTCGATCTGCGCCTCCGGCGACAAGGGGATGTGGACCGCCATCTGGTCGCCGTCGAAGTCAGCGTTGAAGGCCGTACACACCAGCGGGTGGATGCGGATGGCTTTGCCCTCCACCAGCACCGGCTCGAAGGCCTGGATGCCCAAACGGTGCAGCGTGGGCGCGCGGTTCAGCAGGATGGGATGGTCTTTGATGACCTCCTCGAGGATGTCCCACACCACCGCGTCCTGCTGCTCGACCAGCTCCTTGGCCTGCTTGATGGTGGTGCAGTGGCCGCGCTGCTCCAGCCGGTGGTAGATGAAAGGCTTGAACAACTCCAGGGCCATCTTCTTGGGCAGGCCGCACTGATGGAGCTTCAGCTCCGGCCCCACCACGATGACCGAGCGGCCGGAGTAGTCCACGCGCTTGCCCAGCAGGTTCTGGCGGAAGCGGCCCTGCTTGCCCTTGAGGTTGTCGGAGAGCGATTTCAGGGGCCTGTTGTTGGCGCCGCGCAACACGCGGCCCCGCCGGCCGTTGTCGAACAGGGCGTCCACCGCCTCCTGGAGCATGCGCTTTTCGTTTCGGACGATCACGTCCGGGGCGTGCAGCTCGATGAGCTTCTTCAGGCGGTTGTTGCGGTTGATGACCCGGCGGTAGAGATCGTTCAGGTCGGAGGTGGCGAAGCGGCCGCCGTCCAGCGGGACCAGGGGGCGCAGCTCCGGCGGGATCACCGGGATAGCCTCCAGGATCATCCACTCCGGCTTGTTGCCGGACTTGCGGAAGCTCTCCACCACGCGCAGCCGTTTGGCGAACTTGAGTTTCTTCTGCTGGGAGGTCTCGGTCTGCATGCGGTCGCGCAATTCCTGGCTGAGGGCGTCCAGGTCGATCTTCCGGAGCAGCTCCTTGATGCCCTCGGCGCCCATCATGGCGACGAACTTGCCCGCGTGCTCGGCCTCCAGTTGGCGCTTCTTCTCGTCGGTGATGACCTCGGCCTTGCTGATGCCAGGGGCCTCGCCGGGATCCACCACCACGAAGGCCTCGAAGTACAACACCCGCTCCAGTTCGCGCAGGGTGATGTCCAGCAGGTAGCCGATGCGGCTGGGCAGACCCTTGAAGAACCACACGTGGGAGCAGGGACTGGCCAGCTCGATGTGCCCCAGCCGCTCGCGCCGCACCCGCGAGAGGGTCACTTCCACCCCGCACTTGTCGCAGATGACGCCGCGGTGCTTCATGCGCTTGTACTTGCCGCACAGGCACTCCCAGTCGGCCACCGGCCCGAAGATGCGGGCGCAGAACAGGCCGTCCCGCTCGGGCTTGAAGGTGCGGTAGTTGATCGTCTCGGGCTTGGTGACTTCCCCGTGGGACCAACTGCGGATCTTCTCCGGAGAGGCCAGGCTGATGCGGATGGAATCGAAGTCCGCGATCCAGTTGGCCCTATCGTACGGCGAGGATCGGTACAATGTCTGTCTCCTTGTCCAGGGCCTGTAGCCAGTAGCCTGTAGCTTGTGGGTGTCCGCCGCGTCCTACAGGCTACGAGCTACAGGCCACAGGCTGCTCTCAGTCGGCCGCCAGCGCGGTGTCTTCCACCTCGCGCGGCTTCTTCATCAACTCCACATCCAGGCACAGCGACTGCAACTCGCGAATCAGCACGTTGAAGGACTCGGGCACGCCGGGTTCGGCGGCCGCCTCGCCCTTCACGATGGCTTCGTATATCTTGGCGCGGCCATATACGTCATCAGACTTGGCCGTCAGCAGCTCCTGGAGAATGTAGGCGGCGCCGTAGGCCTCCAGCGCCCACACCTCCATCTCCCCGAAACGCTGCCCGCCGAACTGCGCCTTGCCGCCCAGCGGTTGCTGGGTGATCAGCGAATAGGGCCCGATGGAGCGGGCGTGGATCTTGTCGTCCACCAGGTGCGACAGCTTCATCATGTAGATGTAGCCCACCGTCACCGGCTGCTCGAAGGGCTGTCCGCTCAGTCCGTCGTGCAGCAGCACCTTGCCGGAGGTGGGCAGCCCCGCCTCCTTCAACTGGGCCTTGATGTCCCGCTCCATGGCCCCGTCAAAGACCGGGGTGGCGAAATAACGTCCCAGGGTGTGGGCCGCCCAGCCCAGGTGCGTCTCCAGGATCTGGCCCACGTTCATGCGCGAGGGCACGCCCAGGGGATTCAGCACGATCTCGACCGGCGTGCCGTCCGGCAGGTGGGGCATGTCCTCCTCGGGCACGATCTTGGCGATGACGCCCTTGTTGCCGTGCCGGCCCGCCATCTTGTCGCCCACACTCAGCTTGCGCTTCATGGCGACGTAGCACTTCACCAGCTTGATCACGCCCGGGGGCAACTCGTCGCCCTTCTTCAGCTTGGCCACCTTTTCGTCGGTGATCTTCTCCAGCACCGCGATCTGCCGCGAGGTCATCTCCTCGATTTCGTCGATCTGCTCGTTCAGCCGGGGCTCCTTGTCCTTGAGCTTCATGCGCTTCAGATCGCGGGCACGGAGGCGCTCGATGACCTCGCGGTTCAGCTCGAGGCCCTTGGAGAGCAGGCGCTTGTTGGTCTTCTCGTCGTGCAGATCGACCAGCAGTTGGCGGCCGGTCAGCAGGCCGGCCAGGCGCTTGGCGCGCTCGTCGTTGAGGATCCGCTTCTCATCCTCGAGGTTGCGCTGCAAGCGGGCAATCTCCTCCTCCTGAATCTGCTTGGAGCGCTCGTCCAGCTCGGCCCCCTTGCGCGAGAACACCTTACAGTCCACCACCGTACCCTCGATGCCGGGGGGGCAGTACAGCGAGGCGTCCTTGACGTCGCCGGCCTTCTCGCCGAAAATGGCGCGCAGCAGCTTCTCCTCGGGGGTCAACTGGGTCTCACCCTTGGGTGTGACCTTGCCCACCAGGATGTCGCCCGGCTTGACGGTGGCGCCGATGCGGATGACGCCGCTCTCGTCCAGGTTGCGCAAGAAGTTCTCGGCGATGTTGGGGATGTCGCGGGTGATCTCCTCGGGCCCCAGCTTGGTGTCCCGGGCCTCGATCTCGAACTCCTCAATGTGGATGGAGGTGTAGTAGTCTTCCCGCACCAGCTTCTCGCTGACCACCACGGCGTCCTCGAAGTTGTACCCGCGCCAGGGCATGAAGGCCACCAGCACGTTGCGCCCCAGCGCCAGCTCGCCGGCGTCGGTGCAGGGCCCATCGGCCAGCACGTCGCCCTTGCGCACCCGCGCACCCCGCTGCACGATGGGCTTCTGGCTGATGCAGGTGTTCTGGTTGGAGCGCTTGAACTTGATGAGCTGGTAGATATCGGCGCCCACCTCGCGGGAAAGCTGTCCCTCGTGGACGTTGCCTTCCACGCGCACGATGATGCGCTCGCTGTCCACCGAATCCACCACTCCCGAGCGCCGGCAGATGACCACCGCGCCGGAGTCGCGCGCCGTCACCTCCTCCATGCCGGTGCCCACAAAAGGCGCCTCGGCGCGCAGCAGGGGCACGGCCTGGCGCTGCATGTTGGACCCCATCAGGGCGCGGTTGGCGTCGTCGTTCTCCAGGAAGGGGATCAGGCTGGTCGCCACCGAGACCAGTTGTTTGGGGCTGACGTCCATGTGCTCGATCTCTTCGCGGTGCCGCAGCATGGTGTTGCCCGCCTGGCGCGCGTTGACCAGGTCGGGGACGATGCGCCCCTTCTCGTTCAGCTCGACGTTGGCCTGGGCTATGGTGTACTTGTCCTCCTCCCAGGCCGAGAGGTAATGGGGATGAGCCTCGAACTCGGCCGGCTGCTTCCTGGCGCTCAGCTCGCGGCTGACCCGCTCGGCCTCCTGACGCTCCATCACCTGCCCCACCCGGAAGGAAGTGTCCCCGGGGTTGGTGACGCGCACTTCGTCCACCACCGCGCCATGGAGGACCCGGCGGTAAGGGCTCTCGATGAAACCGTACTCGTTGATGCGCGCATAGCAGGACAGCGAGGAGATCAGGCCGATGTTCGGACCTTCCGGGGTCTCGATGGGGCAGATGCGGCCGTAGTGGGTGGCGTGCACGTCGCGCACTTCGAAGCCCGCCCGCTCCCGCGACAGCCCGCCCGGACCCAGCGCCGACAGCCTGCGCTTGTGAGTAATCTCCGACAGCGGGTTGGTCTGGTCCATGAACTGCGAGAGCTGGCTGGAACCGAAGAACTCGCGAATAGCGGCCATGACCGGCTTGGCGTTCACCAGGTCGTGCGGCATGGCCGTGGACATCTCCTGGTACACCGACATCTTCTCCTTGATGGCCCGCTCCATCCGCACCAGGCCGATGCGGAACTGGTTCTCCAGCAGCTCGCCCACGGCGCGCACGCGCCGGTTGCCCAGGTGGTCGATGTCGTCCACCGCCAGGGCCGACACCTTGCGCAGTCTCAGCAGGTAGCGGATGACGGCGTAGAAGTCCTCCGGCTCCAGGGTGCGCCGGTCCAGGGGGGTGGCGTCGGCGCGGTCGTACAGCTTGATGTTGAACTTCATGCGCCCCACGCGCGAGAAGTCGTACTTGCGCGCATCGAAGAACATGCCCTGGAACAACTGGTTGGCGGTGTCCAGGGTAGGGGGATCGCCCGGCCGCAGCTTGCGATAGATCTCCAGCAGCGCGTCGCTCTGCGATTTCACCGGGTCCTTACGGAGCGTGGCGGTGACCACCGTGCCGGCGTCGTCGCGCTCCGGGAACAAGACCTCGAAACCGGGAATACCGCATTCGATGAACCGCGACACGGCCGCGGCGGTCAGCTCCTGGTTGGCGTCCAGCAGCACCTCGCCGGTGGACATGTCCACCACGTCGGCGGCCACAGAGGCCCCCTCCAGGTCGGCCGTGGCCACCTCCACCTGCTCGATGCGGGCCTTCTGGATCTCCCGCAGCAGGGCCCCGGTCAGCTTCTTGCCGGCCGGCACCAGGGTCTCCCCGCCCCGGCCCGTCACCGCGTGCGACAGCCTCACCCCCAGCAGGTTGCTGGGCGGCGACTCCCGGTCCTTAGAGGCGGGCGGGACATGCCACAGCAGCCGGCCGTTCTGGATGCTGATCTTGTCCACCCGGTAGAAAGTGCGCAGGATCTGCTCGTCAGTCTTCAGCCCCAGCGCCCGCAGGAACACCGTGCCATAGAACTTGCGCTTGCGGTCGATGCGAACGTGCAGCAGGTTCTTGAGGTCGTACTCGAACTCCACCCAGCTTCCCCGGTAGGGGATGATCTTGCCCAGGTAGTAGCCCTGCGCGGGGACGCGCTCAAAGAACACGCCCGGGGAGCGGTGCAACTGGGAAACGATCACCCGCTCGGTCCCGTTGATGATGAAGGTGCCGTTATCGGTCATCAGCGGGATCTCGCCGAAAAACACTTCCTGTTCCTTGATGTCCCGCACCGTGCGGGCGCCGCTCTCGGCATCCTTGTCGTAGACCGTCAGGCGGATGGTGACCTTCAGCGGCGCGGCATAGGTCATGCCGCGCTCCTCGCACTCGGGCACGTCGTACTTCAGTTGCAGGCTCACCGGGTCGCCGCAGCGGTTGCAGAAGGTGACGATGTTCTTGTTGAAGGCGCCGCAGTGGTGGCACAGGATCTCGCCGGCGTGATAGGGATCGGTGCGGATGGTGGCCCCGCAACTGGGGTTGCGGCAGGTGGAGCGCAGGTGGTGCAGGCCCTTGAGGTTGCCGCACTTGCACTCCCAGTTGCCGATGGAGTAGTCCACGAACTCCAGTTGGCTAAGACCCCGGAAATCGGTGATAGGAAAAACCGAGGCGAAGACGCTTTGCAGCCCGACGTCGTCCCGCTCGCTGGGCAGCAGGTCCATTTGCAGGAAGCGCTCGTAAGACTTCTTCTGCACCTCGATCAGGTTGGGGATGGGGATCGAGGTCTTGATGCGGGAAAAGTCAATGCGCTCCTTGGGAGCGCCGCTGGCCGGATTCAGCATCGTGTCGTCTACTCCTCGCAGCCGCCAGGCTGCAGCACCGCGAAACTACAACACCCTCGGTAGCGGCCGGAGCCGCTGCCCGGACGCAGCCGCCCCGCGGGCGGCCGCCAGGCCATATCGCGCGCCCAAAAACGAACCCCCGCCAAGACACGGTATGGGGAATCGCCAGGAACCGCCGGGGAGCACCGGCAGACGGAACTCCGCCGGGACTATGGGCAGACTGAAGACACCCGTAGGGTATGCGAGGTTCACTGGCACTCGTCGTGGAAAGTCCGCTTGCCTATCGTGTTCAGTTTAGCAGACTCCCGGCCCGGGCGTCAAACCCCTGCTGTGGGAGGTTTTCCCCCAATCCTGGGAGCGCCTGCCAAAGCCGGGTCGGCCCCGGCCGCCGCCTATTTCACTTCCACGGTGGCGCCGACTTCAGTGAACTTCTTCCGAATGGCCTCCGCCTCTTCCTTGTTCACGCCTTCCTTGACGGGCTTGGGCGCGCCGTCCACCAAGTCCTTAGCCTCCTTCAGGCCCAGGCTGGTAACCTCGCGGACCGCCTTGATAACGTTGATCTTGTTGGCTCCCGCCGCCGTCAGGAGGACCGTGAACTCGGTCTGCTCCTCGGCCGCCGGGGCCGCCGCAGCCGCCGCCACCGGCGCCGCCGCCGCGGCCGCCGCCGCCGAGACCCCCAGCCGCTGCTCCAGCGCCTTCACCAGCTCGGCAGCCTCCAGCAGCGTCAGCCCCTGAATCTGATCCGCAATTGCGTTAATGTCCGCCATGTCTCTCAACTCCTTGGCTTGTAGCTTGTAGCTTGTGGCCTGTAGTCGGTCCTGGCTGAGCGGCCCGCCGCCCGCGACAGGCTACGAGCTACAGGCTACCCGCCCTCATTCCGAAAACTTGTTGTCCTTCACGCCTTGCTCGACCACCACCGCCAGGTTCCGCCCCACTCCGGAGAGCGCCACGACCAGCCGCTGCGCTGGCGCCTGGATGAGGAACAGCACCCTGGCCAGCAGTTCCTCTCGCGGGGGCAAACTGGCCAGTTGCTGGATGGAGGCCACGTCGATGGCCCGGCCCTCGACCATGCCCGCCCGGAAAGTGAAACTGGGGTTGCCCTTGGCGTAGGTGGTCAGGGCCTTGGCCAGCGCCACCGGGTCGGCCGCAGTGTGAACCAGCGAGGTCATGCCTCTCAGCCCTTGGAGCAGGTCCTGGGCGGAGGTGCCCTCGGCGGCCTTCGCCGCCAGGTTGTTCTTGATCACCTGGTAGCGGCCGCCCGCGCCGCGCACCACTTTGCGCAGCTCGAAATCCTGAGCCACGGTGAGCTTGTCGAAGCCGGTCACGAAAACGTGCCGGGCCGCGGCCAGTTGGCGCCGCAGGGATTCGACTTGCTTGTGCTTGTCGGAACGTTTCTTCATGATCTGCCTCCGCGCCCGGTCACAGCATCCGCGTGTTGTAGGGCGTCACGTCCAGGTGCACGCCTGGTCCCATGGTGGAGCACAGGGTGGCGCTGCGGACGTACTTGCCCTTGGCCGCCGCCGGCTTGGCCTTGACCACGGCTTGAATGAGGCTCTGGGCATTCTCCACGAGCTTGGGCGCGGAGAAGCTCACCTTGCCGACCGGAGCGTGGATGATGCCGGTCTTGTCCACCCGGAACTCGACTTTGCCGGCCTTGATCTCGCGCACCGCCCGGCTGACCTCCATGGTCACCGTGCCGGTCTTGGGGTTGGGCATCAGACCGCGCGGGCCCAGCACCTTGCCCAAGCGGCCCACCGAGCGCATCATGTCGGGCGTGGCGATGACGGCGTCGAAGTCCATCCAGCCGCCCTGGATCTTCTGGACCATCTCCTCGCCGCCCACCAGGTCGGCTCCGGCCTCCTCGGCCTCCTTCTGGCGGTCGCCGCCGGCGATCACCAGGACGCGCTTGGACCTGCCCAGACCGTTGGGCAGCACCACCGTGCCGCGCACCATCTGGTCGGCGTGCTTGGGATCGACGCCCAGGCGCAGGTGGACTTCCACGGTTTCGTCGAACTTGGCGAACTTGACCTTCTGCACCAGCTCGACGGCTTCTTCCAGGGTGTAGGAACGGGAGGTAATCTGCTGGGCGGCAGCGTTGTATCGCTTACCAGACTGGCGTGCCATATTTCCTCATTGGTCCGAACGGCCTCAGCCGTGTGTGGCCTCCGCCTCCCACTGAGTACGGGAATGCGTGCGTTGGATCCGGCGAAAGATCAGTATAGCAAGAATCACCCGCCGGGCGGGACCCGCCTCCTCAGACGACTTCCACTCCCATGCTCCGGGCGGTGCCCTTGACGCAGGCCACCGCCGCTTCCAGAGTGAAGCAGTTCAGATCCGGCATCTTCTGCCTGGCGATCTCCTCGACCTGCTTCACGGTAATCCGTCCCACTTTGTTCTTGTTGGGCTCCGGCGAGCCCTTGGCCAGACTGCTGGCCCGCTTGATCAACACCGGCACCGGCGGGGTCTTGACCACGAACGTGAAGGAGCGGTCCGAGAAGATGGTGATCACCACGGGGATGATCAGCCCTTCCTGGTCCTTGCCCGACGTCTTGGCGTTGAAGGCCTTGCAGAAGTCCATGATGTTGACGCCCTGCGGGCCCAGGGCCGTGCCCACCGGCGGGGCCGGGGTGGCCTTGCCGGCCGGGATTTGCAGCTTGACCTGTCCAGTCGCTCTTTTTGCCATTGAAACCTCGAACGGCCTGTGGCTTGTAGCTTGTAGCTGGTGGGGGGCACCCGCGCTACCGGCTACAGGCCACAGGCAACAAGCTCTTCAAATCTTCTCCACCTGCCCGAACTCCAGCTCCACCGGGGTGGCCCGCCCGAAGATGGTCACCAGCACCCGCACGGTGTTGCGCTCGGCATTGACCTCGTCAACCTTGCCCGAGAAGTTGGTGAAGGGGCCGTCGGTGATGCGGACGGTCTCGTTCTTCTCGAAGGTCTGCTTGGGCCGGGGCCGCTCGGCGGAGCTGGCCTGCCGGTAGAGGACCTCGTTGACCTCGGTGGCGGTCAGCGGCACCGGGGTGTTGCCGCCGCCCACGAAACCGGTCACGCGGGGAGTGGACTTGACCGCGTGCCACAGGTCGTCATCCATCTCCATTTCCACCAGCACGTAGCCGGGATACATCATCCGCTTGCTGGTGACCTTCTTGCCGCCGCGCACCTCCACCACCTCCTCGGTGGGGATCAGGATCTGCCCGATGCGCTCGGAGTAACCGAAGGCCTGGGCCCGGCCGCGCAGCGAGTCCGCCACCTTCTGCTCGAAGCCCGAGTAGGTGTGGATGATATACCAGTTCTTGCTGGAGGGCTCGCCGGAGGGAACCGCCTCCGACGGCTGGGCAGACTCCGCCGCCTCCGGCTCAGCGCCGGGTTCGGCTTCAGGCTCGGCGGACTGGGCCGGAGGAGACTCCTCGGCCGGCTGCCCGCCCGGTTCCTCAGTCAAGTTCAACTCCTCTGCCTCTGCCATACCGGCACCGCCTAGGTCTTGGTGAAGAGATCGAACACCTTGGTGATGGTTCGGCCCAGGGCCATGTCCACCACGGCGAAGTAGGCCGCGAAGGCGAACACCGTGACAATCACCACCAGGGTCGTAGCCCGCACCTGCTTGCGGCTAGGCCAGGTGACCCGCCGCATCTCGGCGTGCAGGTCCTTGACGAACTCCTTGATCGCGCTCCAGCGCGCACTGAGCTTTCCAGGCAGCGTTTTGTCAGCCATGTGTTCCGCTCGCTTACTCCCGTCGGCCCCGCCGCGGATCGTGGACTGGCAGGGGCGGAGGGATTCGAACCCCCACTCGCGGTTTTGGAGACCGCCGGTCTACCGTTAAACCTACGCCCCTGCAAAGGGCCGCTCGCCGACGCCATTCCGCCGGCGGCTCCTACCAGTGTACTCCATTTGCGCCCCCCGGGGGTTCGCGGCCCACACCCGCCACGCGCATGCGCCCGCCTCCGGCGGCGTATTCCTACTTGATCTCCCGGTGCGGCTGGTGCTTGCGGCAGAAGGGGCAGTACTTCTTCAGCTCCAGCCGCTCGCTGGTGGTCTTCTTGTTCTTGGTGCTGGTGTAGTTGCGACGCTTGCACTCGCTGCACTGAAAGGTGATGATCTCGCGTGGCATAGAACCCGCCTACTCCACCACCTC